>JALZOS010000246.1 GCA_030913755.1 Thermoproteota archaeon
ACTATATCATTTATGGAGTTCGATTAATAGAAATTAGCACAAAATTCTTCAGCTAAAAGCAAACTATGCAATGCCATGCATTGGGATTTAGATGTGAAAAGGGGGTAGAATTTAATATTTAAAGAAATCAAATATCTGATAGTTTTCATAAAAGACCGACAATATTCCTTTGACCATGAAGAAGGAAGAGGGATAAGGGGTTATCGTAGTCCAGCCAGTCCAACTACGGTACCAGTATTACAGGGTCAGGCCAGGCTCTCCGCATCATCTCATCAAACTCGTAGGTTTTTGTTTTCTCAAAGCCGTCACCTTCTTCATAAAATACAGATATCTTTCCCACTCCATCATGGAATTGCTGCTCAGACAATTTTCAGTGGACTCGACTGGGGCTGCTTTTGGAACGGATCACTGGTCTTGGCATAACCCACACTTAGCGTGGTAATAAGCAGTAAGATGGCAGTGCACCCGAGAGAAAACAAAAGTACATGTACCATCTTATTTTTTTTGCAATGCCCCTTAAATCCTTATGTATGCGAGGAAATGACTTAACTCCTTTCAACATCAAATTCTACTTCTATTCCTTTTTCCTTCATCCGCAAAGTGTAAGTTTCATGATCGTTAATTGGTATAACTTCTACTGTTTCCTTTCCACACATAGGACACTTCGTAAATCCCTTTGATCCTCTTAACAACGAGGCAGACCAAAGACAATTATCGCATATCACAAGGTCTCTATGTTCTTCTCCAGACATGTCCTATTTTCACTGCAGAAATTATCTAATACAGTGTTTTTAATCTATGGTAATCTAGTAAGCAACGAACGATTCGAACGTTATCTAATTTATTCTGTCAAGACTATACTATGGAAAACAAGTAAGAAAATAATTAATTGTAAAGAGCAAGGTCGTGTCTAATGCATAACTTGCATATTCCAAACCAATCCGCAATTAAGACCATCATTTTACTTTCTTTATTGTACCGTCCACATTCAAAGCAAAAGTACTCGGATTTACTTTGCCCTTTGGTTGTAGGTCTATGGATATGCATAGACCCTCCAACGTCTGGCACCATCTCAGACCCAATAAGGCACTGCATTTTTTTTGGCATGTACTCTACATCCACTAATCTCAGAATACCATAACACCTTCTAACAAAGACTTTCCATCATAACTTCTAACATAACTAAGGGTATTAGTCATATTATGGATCTACTATTATCATATTACGACATCCTTGTATTAACGGATGATGTCAAAAATACCGGCTTTGCTGGACACATAACACGAAAATGTCCTTAAAAAACCAGCAAATAAACCAATATACAAGAAGACTACAACATAAAATTGGTGGAAGCGGTGACTACACAATCTACGTTTAGCTCATTAGACAGGATAGTTAACCAAAGAGGTTCTGGCGGGTTGTTTGTGCTCGGAATTATAGCTGTCATTATTGGAATCATAATAGGTTCTTCGCTAGATAATGCAGCAGTCTCGATAATTTTCTCAATATTAGGAATAATATCAATCATAGCCTCATTTCTTTTCATAATAAAACAATACGAAAGATCAATCATTCTTAGACTTGGAAAATATAATAGACAGGTTGGTCCTGGAATGCGTACCAGATTCCATTTTATTGAGATTGTATTGGTTGTTGATATTAGGGAAAAAGTAAGGGAGTTTAAAGCAGAAAGAATGCTCACAAAAGATAACGTGCCCGTAACAATAGATGCGATATTGAGGTACAAAATAATTGAAGATAAAGCAAATGATGCCATACTAAATGTGGAGAACTTTAACGAAATGATAAAGCAGGTTTCCCAAACAACACTGCGTAACAATATAGGCTCTTCTGTATTTCAAGACATACTTTCGAAAAGAGAAGAAATAAATCAACATGTAAAGTCAATAATTTCACAGGAAGCTGGCAGTTGGGGTATTGAGGTAACGGGAGTTGAAGTTCGTCAAGTTATCATTCCCCAGGAGTTGGAGGCAGCGATGTCAATGCAGGCCCAAGCTGAACGTGAAAAGAATGCAAGAATAACTTATGGTGAATCTGAAGTCCTTGTAGCAAAAAAATTTCAAGAGGCATCAAAAGTATATGCTGATAATCCAGTAGCATACGCATTAAGACAATCCAATATGCTTTACGAATCAATTAAGGTTCAAGGAAATACTATAGTTATGATTCCCTCTGAAAGTCTAAATTCAATGGGTTTCGGAAACCTTGCAATGACTGTAGCCTATCTGGAGAATACAAAGAAGGCAGCAAAAGGAAAAACACAAGATAGTGGGTCCTCCTCATCGGAAACGACAGAATGAATCTCAGCTGAGCCGCCTATGGATTTGGAATCGGGACAATACAGAAATCAGATTTGAAGCAAAATACCATGTCTCTGACAAGGTAATAGTCAAGTCATTCTTCAGCTTTCTTTTGAGGAATTCAATTATCGCGTTTTTTCCATAGGAGAATTCAGTCCGATTTCTAGGACTATATACTGGCTATGTTGTTCCACTAATAATCATTGGAAATTATGGCTGGCAATAATAAACAGATCATAGATTTTAATTGCGATTTCCTTTTCTGTATTATTTTCAAGGGGTTTCCATTTTACTTTGATTCCCTTCCAGCTGCCGGCCATATTGTGTCATACAATGTTTATTTAAGACGAGGGGTTGTCTATGTGCTGATGAAACTGATCTCTCTCAATGTGGGACTTCCCCGTCAAGTCACCTTCAGAGGTGAATTGGTTACTACAGCAATCTTTAAGGAACCTATACATCGTCGTACAAAACTAGGGAAATTGAATCTTGATGGAGATAAGCAGGCTGACTTAACAGTACATGGTGGCGTGGACAAGGCCGTGTATTCCTATCCAGAAGAACATTATGGATTCTGGCAAAAGGAACTGCAGGATATGTCTTTGCCTTGGGGTATGTTTGGCGAAAATTTTACCACTGAAGGATTGTTTGAAGATAATGTTAACATTGGTGATCAGTTCCAGGTTGGAACAGCAAGAGTGATAGCAACTCAACCGAGGATGCCGTGCTACAAACTTGGAGTGAAATTTGGCAGAATGGACATAATTAAAAGGTTTTTATCAAGCGGTCTTACCGGGATTTATTTCAAGGTTTTACAAGAAGGAGAAGTAGGTGCAGGTGATGCGATCGAACTTATTAGAAGGGACGAAAACAATGTAACTGTGAAGGATGTTGTACGCTTGTATACAGTCGATAAAGATGACGTGCAGACCATGGAGCGCGCCATCAAAGTTAAAGATTTACCAGATGGTTGGAGATCTCATTTCATCGAGCAATTGGATCAATCTAAAAAGTGATTGCGTGAGTGGCTGAGCTGACATGTTAACAGGAGACAAGTTACATGCATAGCAAGCTGGTCGATAAATATGGTAGAATTGCCAAAAAGTTAAGGATCTCGGTGACAGATAGATGTAATATGAGATGTATCTATTGCATGCCAACGAACAATGTGGAATGGTTAGACGATACTGAAGTTCTCTCTTTTAATGAAATAGTTAGGCTCGCATCTATTTTTGTTGATTTAGGAATTGAAAAAATACGGATAACTGGAGGTGAGCCTCTCGTTAGACCATCATTAGAAAATTTGATTAATTCTATTGCAATGATGCCAGGAATCAAAGGTATAGGTCTGACCACCAATGGGCTACTACTTGCAGACAAAGTCAAGCAATTGTCATCTGCTGGACTTACGAGCGTGAATGTCAGTCTAGATTCATTTAAGGAAGATAGATTTAAACTGATGACTGGAGTGAACGGTGTAGACAGAGTTATTAGTTCTATACAGAATGCGAATGATGCAGGACTGGATGTAAAGATAAACACCGTCGTCATTAGGGGATGGAATGACGACGAAATTGTTGATTTTGCTATGTTCGCAAGAGATAAGGGCTATACTGTACGGTTTATAGAATTTATGCCTCTTGATGGTACTGGCATTTGGAACCCTGATATTGTTTTTAGTAAAAGAGAGATGATCGAAAGAATTAGCTTGAATATAGGAGAAATTGTACAGCTTCATAATAGCAATAAGCAATCCGAGCCAGCAATGCTTTATTCCTTTGTCGACGGCAAAGGTATCATGGGATTTATCCCTTCAATCTCAGAACCATTCTGCGGTAATTGTGACAGAGCCAGAATAACCTCGGATGGTAGACTTCTCACTTGTCTTTTTGAAAATCCAGGCCACAATTTGAAAAGCCTTTTGCGAAGTGGAGTAACAGATGAAGATATAGCACGTTACATTATAGATAGTATGAGTAAGAAACCTGAAGGCATAATTAGGATGATAAAAACTAAAAGTCTAAAACCTACACTAAATTTGATGCACACAATAGGTGGATAGCATAAACATGCCAACTACTACTGGTGATAGAGATACTGATTTAATAAAAGTAAAATTAATTGGTATCTCAACAGAAGTTGTTGGTAAAAGGGGGATGACTGTACTGGTGCCTGTTGGAACCACGGTAGGAAATTTGAAAAAGAAAATAACTAAAATGTATCCTTCACTTGATGTGGTTAATATCCCATTTGTATTTGCTGTCAATCACAGGGTTGTGAGTGAAGATGTACCTGTAACACAACTTGATGAAATCGCAATTTTACCTCCTGTTAGCGGAGGCTAAATATTGATTCGAATAACAGATAACGCTATTGACCTGAACAAAATTTTAATTGATGTCAGCGATAATTCTGCGGGAGCAATTACGCTTTTTGTGGGAACTGTCAGGGACCATAACTCACACGGCCATGTTTCAACACTGTACTATGAGGCATACAAAAAAATGGCTGAGGATATAATGGCAGAAATTGAAAAAGAAGTATTACGTAAATGGAATATAACAAAATTCTCTGCGACACATCGGATTGGAAACTTGAAAGTAAGAGAGATAAGCGTTGCAGTTGCTGTATCCTCAGAACATCGGAACGAGGCCTTTGAGGCATGCAAGTATGGAATTGATAATATTAAAACTCGTGTACCAATATGGAAGAAAGAGTACTCAGACGCGGGTGAGAATTGGGTAACTGGAGGGTCCCCTCATGGGTGAAGAGAAGGTTAGTAAAGGTATGTTCAATGTTAGCAATAAGCCAGATACTTACAGAGAAGCAGTAGCACTGGCGGTCTTGAAAGTCAACCCCGTGACTATATCACTAGTTAAAGAAGGAAAATCGCCTAAAGGCGATATTATAGCAGCTGCAAAAATTTCAGCTACGATGGCGGCTAAGAGGACATGGGACTTGATTCCATATTGTCATCCTATACCGATAGACCAAGTCTTAGTAGAAGTTTTACTAAAGCAAGAATCTATAGAAATTGCTGTTGAAGTAAAAAGCGTATGGAAGACAGGAGTAGAGATGGAATCGCTAACTGGGGCTTGTATAGGAGCATTAACTGTTTATGACATGCTAAAACCCATAGACGACTCTCTTTCAATAGAATGTGTAAAGCTATTGAGCAAGAGCGGCGGCATCAAGGACTTTTACGAACATGGAGATAAAGAGATTAAGGCTGCAGTACTTGTTATCAGTGACTCTGTTGCAAGTGGAAAAAGAATCGACAAATCAGGAAAAACTATTGTGGATAAATTACTAAAGAATAGAGTTGAAGTCGTTGAATATAAAATATTGCCTGATGATGTCGATCTTATCGAACGCCATCTAAAGGAATTTTGTGATGAATCAAGAGTTGATCTCATATTAACGAGCGGCGGTACTGGTCTTGGTCCTCGTGATGTTACTCCAGAAGCGACCCATAATGTAGTAGAAAGAGAAGTTGCTGGAGTTTCTGAAACCACTAGAGCTTATGGCCAAAGAAGATTACCATTGTCCATGCTTTCAAGAGGATTATCGGGAGTGAGGGGGAAAACGCTCATAGTTAATCTTCCAGGAAGTGCAAGGGCAGTCTCTGAGTCTATGGATTCGCTGTTTCCAGGCATATTACATGCATTTAAAATGTTGGGGGGACATGGACATCAATGACGTTTAGTAACATTGATTATCCGCTCGATCACTGCTGTTTACAATAAGTTACAAATGTTTTAGTGTATGATTTGCCGTAGACCATATACCTTATTATTCCCCATTAGTCTACGTCATATTAGTCGTTTGAGTAGATTGATTATTCTTAAAGGCCTGACAGTTGTGGTAGCCCGGATTAATCTTGGAGTGAAGGTCTATCATTCATGCATTATAGAAAGTCTATAAGATAACCAGTAGTGTATGATAGACCTGGAAGCAGATTAACGTGTATTTGCTCTCCCGCCTCTATAGCGGCAGTCTTCTCAGGTACCAGAATGTATCCATTTGCTCTAGTCAATACGGTCATGGCTGCAGTTTCACCAGTTATAGGTATGGCCTTAAATTTACCACATCTAGTCAACATTATATGAACATAAACCACTTTTACAAAGTCGCGAAATTTCTTACGTGCCTCCCAGCGTTCTGCCAAGGTGCATGATATTCCCGTGCGACTAAATTCTGGCAGGCCTGACAGAAATCTAAGTAATGGTTGAGCAAACACAACAAAAGCATTAAGCGATCCCTGGATAGGTCCAGGTAAAATAATTATTGGTTTGCCTTTTATCACTCCCATGCCAGCAACTCGTCCACGATCAAGCTTTACCCCGTGGACCAAGATACCCGGGCTACCCATTGAATTTATTGATTCTTCTACAACATCGTGTTCTCCCATTGAAGAACCACCTATTGTGAGAATAATATCAGTTTTTGTTAACGCTAACTTCATCTTCTTTTGGATCTCTTCAACTTTGTCTGGTGTCGTACCCAAATCCATAGACACCCCACCGGCTTCCTGGACCAATCTAGAAATGATGTGACTATTGGTGTTGAAAATCTTTCCTTGCTTTATTTCACTTGGATTATCGGTTAGCTCGCCCCCTGTTGGAATTATTGCAACTTTAGGCTTTTTGAAAACTGACACTCTCATGATTCCAACCATAGATAACAGTGCTACATCTTGTGCTCTTAGTATGGTTCCCCTATGAAATAGTTTTGCTCCCTTCTTGACATCCATGCCGGAAGGGGAGATAAAAGATCCCTTCGAAAGTGAGGCTAAAATATCTACCATATTTTTAGATACAATTCGGAATTGTTCGATGGGCACAACAGTATCGGCTCTAGAGGGCAGATACCCTCCAGTCGCTATTCTAGCTGCTTGTCCGGAATGTAATAAATGATTTGGAACGTTTCCCAACCCAACGTTTCTGACGATGTGCAGCGTGATTGGGCTAGAAGAGGAAGCATATTTTATATCATCCGCAATAACTGCCATTCCATCCATGTGAGAGGAGGCCCGTGGAGGAATATCAACAGAAGATATGACATCTTTATACAAAACCCTCCCATAGGATTCCAGAGTTTCAGCATACTCGATCTGTGGTTGAACTTTGATATTTTCTCTTAGCTTATTGTATCCCCTTCTAATAGATACGTAGGAATTGGATCTCCA
>JALZOS010000287.1 GCA_030913755.1 Thermoproteota archaeon
TATATTGGCGAACCGATACAATGAAGTAATATAATTGATGGGATTTTTATGCTTGCTTTTGATTGCTTTGACAATATCTCGTAGACATATATATGCAACCACAAGACTAATAATAAAACCAACAATACCTGAAAGTAGTAGATTCTTGTTGAGAGATATGGTGCTGCTATACTTTAAATAAAATTTTGTAAAAAAATCTGTTATTTTACTACCAGGTTTCACTTAATAGTATATACGCAAAATCACTTATGAGTATTCATCTAAAATGAATTATTTCGAGAAATGATTTTCGACTGGAACTAGGCTATGAAGAAAAACTTTCTGCTGTTATAGTGAGTTCCAAGACTAAACTACTTCAGTGTATAAACTTTGTAAATCTTGTCCGTGTCACTATCAAGATATTTCCATTCATCATGGAGGCTTAATGACTCTTGGAATTCTGTCTGTGTGTTGGGATGTAACAATTTATAGATATTTTCGCCTATAGATACCTGGTTCGGACCTGTCAGGGAAGTTATCTTTGCTGCTACGTTCATTGTATATCCAAGAAGGTCAATTTGTGAGCTCTTGTCGTACCCATGTTGAACAACCACATTTTCTCCTTCGTCTATACCAATTTTTATCTGTAGTTCAGCACAATTATCTTTCCTTAAGATTGGATTAATTCCGTTTTTGAGAACTGTAATCATTGATTTTGCACATCGAAATGCCTTGTCATATGTAAGATCTTTGTTAAAGTCAGAAGGAAAGAATGCTATGACGGCGTCACCGACGTATTTCAGGACATATCCATCATAACTCTCGACTACAGAGGACATTTCGTATGAAAAAGCTCTGGATATTGTGACTAGCTTGTCCGCTGGTAGGGTCATGCTCATTTTAGTCGACCCAACCAGGTCAGCATACATGATAACAAAGGATAACTTGGTACCTACGTGTGTGAGAAGAAAGTCGTGACTACGCTTGATTGAAGCGTCTGTAGAGAGTGTCTCCAAATCAAGCACCTCTTTCACTTCTAAATTTCCATTCTGGTAGATACAAAAAGTATATAGCGCATCATAGACGCAGAATTGATTTTTCATATTATCATAATCATCATTTGAATTGATGGTAAAGCCAGTACCAATTGCAAGCAGACCTTCAGATTGAGGAGTCAAATTTCTATCTGGAGTATCAGCACCTCTTACAATCTTGGCCAATTGTAAAAGAGCAGAGTCCTTCTGATCCAGTCCATACTTTCTAAGGATTGCATCAAATGAGCATTCCTGGCCGTGATGACCTAATTCTGCTTCGGGAATATCAAAAGGAATAGCATCCTGTTCTTCCGCAATTTTCATTACTTCATTTGGAGAAACAAAAAGAAACTCTGCATCCTTGTCTACAAAATTCTTGATAAGCCAAGGACATGCAATCCTATCTACGTGTGCGTGTTCTCTTGTTATCCATTTCACAAATAAAGAGTGTTGATCTAGCTATTTGAATAATGTGTTGAATATAGGAAGATGAAATAATGCATCCAAAATGAAATAAGACATTCCTGGATTCAAGTCAGTCACTAGGTACCATGGATCCAAGAATACGAAATATGCGGTATGTCTTTATGGATCAAATATTGCTTAATTAAATGATGGGAGACGAAAGACTGACGCAATTTCTAAAGGAAGGAAACGATTGGGAGAGAAAGATCACAAGTATTACTGGTGTTTTCTTACTAAAAGTACCTACATCCAGAAGCAGACCAGAATTAATAGTCATCGAAGTTAATCCCGTAGACACGTCAGGTTCACCAACAAAGAAGAGAGGAATAATAATAAGATCCAGTTCTGAACTAGACCAAATTCGCAATATTCATACAAATGTCAAATTAGAGCAACTGGCGAAGAGTGCTATGTTGCATGATTGAACAGTATTTTTGGGTAGTCTTATGATGATTCAGGTCATACTGTTGAACCAATTATAGTGATGCCTTTAGGAACATTTCCTTTATCATGTTAGGAAATTTTCTTGCTGATACATGTTCTCCAAACATTCTCCTCATTGATGAAAAGACAGTCTATTTAGCCTTGATCCTAATGATTATGTGGAAGTTAACCTGATGGAACAAACACTATTGACTGACAGGAAAACTATGAATTTCAAGATTGATTCGATGAAAAGAAGAATGCTACTGGAAGGACCAGATGAAATAGGTTATACTCTTCAACTAGAGGATTGGATCACTGACTATGAAAAGAGATATGACTCGGATAGCTTCGATGGATCTCAAAGAAACTTATTTAAGGTGAGGAACTAATAGCCTTGAATTTGGTCTACATGTACTATTGATTTTGTATTTGAGCATTTTTACAGACTTGAAGTTAGCGATTTGTTTGTAGGATAAAATCGGTTTGTAACTATGTAGCATCTAGTATAGCCGTATAAAATAATGTGAATAAAAGTAAAAATAGTGGTTATGAAAAGGTTTCTTGTTTAGCCTTCTTCCCAGCCTTTATCGAACACACCGTTCTTGTGCAGAGCAACCGGTTGTCCCGAGGTATATTCCATTGGTCTCATCCAGAATATTGCATGTGTTGGACATACACCAAGACATGCTCCATCGGAAATACATCTTTCGGGATAAAAGACAAATGCCTTACCTCTCTTCCATCCTTCAACTGGTTTTACTCTTAATACATCTGGACCAAGAGCAGTACAAATCTCGACACACAGTGCACAACCAATACATCTTTGTTCATCAACATCTGGTAGTATAGCAATTGGCATTCATTAATTCACTACAGGTGCATATGTTTGAAACTATTTAAACAGTCGCCTTGTTCAAAACGGTGTTATAACAATACAGTTAAAAGAAAAATAAGATAAATAAATAGTTTTTATTACTTCTTAGGTGCCATTCTTAGTACGTCTACTAGACCGCTATGAAGCCAATCCTTTAGCTCTTCATGGCTAGGCTTAGCATTGTGCTTCCCTGCCAGATGAAGATGCAGTAGAACGTAGTTAACCTAGTTTAGTAACGGCTTGTTTGCTTCATCACCTTTGCGAGCTTTTTGCTTTAAATCAAGTGGGACAGACGTCCACCATTCTTCGAACGAACGTACCATACAAACAAGTTAAGTTCGAACTTTATGAGCCTTTTGGACAGGGTGCTGTGTTGAATAACTAGACTATCTTATCATAGACATTTGTCCGGAGAAGCTTTATGAAAGCGTACTATACGTCCATTGTTATCTCACGAGAATAGTCAGAAGAAAAAGAAGTACAAGAGAAAGGTAGACTGGAGAGAATACAACGAATCTCTTGTTAGGAGGGGTGAATTATTGTTTGATACCGATTTTTTTATCGAATTGCCGAGCAGAATTAAAACAAATAACTAACTTTAACTAAAAAAATGAAGTTAAGGGATTCTCTGAAGATTTAACCTTCTTCCCAGCCCTTGGCAAACAGACCATTCTTCTTTAATGGAATTGGTTGACCTGGTGTATAGTCCATTGGTCTCATCCAGAATATTGCCTTTGTTGGACAGACGCCGATACATGCACCATCTGAGATGCATCTCTCTGGATAGAAGACAAATGCCTTACCTCTCTTCCATCCTTCGACTGGTTTTACTCTTAATACATCTGGACCAAGAGCCGTACAAATCTCGA
>JALZOS010000288.1 GCA_030913755.1 Thermoproteota archaeon
CGAACATTATTCTCTTCAGTAAAGTGCTCTTACCATAATGAGACCTTCCAAAAATAATAACACCTGTATTACCCTCCAGATCGGCAACTCAATTTTCAGTTAAGTGTTTGAACACATTTCCAAGATGTTTCCTGGATGGTCACAAGATAGCAAAATGATATAGTCCTGCTCGGCGTGCTGCTGATCGTTCGCCTTCAAGTATCCTGTGTTCAATACCGACTTTCGACAGATGTACTACATAACTCTAATTGCCACTTCCATTTGCGGAGAGTAGTGCATTTTCATCATATGAGCAGATAGGAATACGAAATATACATTTGCGCATGTACGATCTTCATTTATTTTTATTTTTATTTTTATTTTTAGTCTTTCTAAGAAGGATTACGAGAATACCCTACTTTTAATAACTCGAATGATGATAAAAAATATACAGGGTCAAATTCTTAATTACAAAAATGCTGATATTTTTTGGGCGTAGAATTTTCTTGAAATTGTTTAAAATCTATAAATGATTTTGATAAGGTGGTTACATCAGCAAATATAATTTAGCATTATCTCATAGTAAAGATATATCAACTAAACTTGCTAACTCTATGTTGATAGCAGTGAGCGGCAATGAAGGAACTCCTGATTATTGGATTAATATGGCATATTCGCTTCAATGTGATGGTAAACCAGACAAAGCCCAGAAGTATTACGAAGAGGCATTAAAACTCGATCCAGAAAATGTAGCCGCACTTATCAACCTAGGTAATGTGCTATCAAAACAGGGAAAAAATGACGAGGCTCTAAAGTATCTTAAATACGCAACGAAAACGAATCCAGATGTTTTTGAAGGTTGGGTTAATCTAGGTATAATTTATGATGAAATGGATAATTTAGATGAAGCGATGAAAAGCTATAAAATGGCAAAAGATCTGGATTCAAGTAATGCAGCCTTGTGGCATAACATTGGTTTTGTATTAAAGCGACAAAATAAACTCTCAGATGCAATCTCATGCTACAACGAATCTCTGAGACTTGGGCCTGACAATATCGAAGTATTATTGGCTAAGGGTAACGCACATACAGCGCTTCAAGAATATGTACAAGCCGCTGATTCCTACGACAAGATAACGAAAGTGGATCCTGATTACGTTGCTGCTTGGGTAAATAAGGCCGTGGTTCTCTTACGCATGAATAAATATCATGAGGCTATTCCTTGTTACGAACGACCACTGAAAATGTCTCCAGATAATATTAATTTGTGGTGGGACAAGTCCTATGCCCACATATCGCTAGAACAATACAAGGAGGCAGATCAATGTTATGATGAAATCCTGAGAAGGGATCCTAATCATGTAAATGCGTTAGATGGAAAAGGTGTTGTTCAAGGATACAAAGGTAACTTAAGGCAAGCCATATTCTTCTTTGACAAGGCACTGGACATAGATCCCAAAAACAGTCACATACTCCAAAATAAGGCTTCTGCATTGGAACAATTGGGCGATTTTAAGGCGGCGGAAAATTGTTACAGGCAAGCGCATCTCTCGGGCTGACAGTAAAGTAGAGATTATTGGTGATGACACCAGCGGCAGCCGTGCCAGTCGCGGAATCGGCTAATACAGTAGTCACATAACAACATACGGAGGTACTTAACAGCATACTGAGTTTTAGTGGTTTCTCAGGTTTTCGTAAATGTTTATTTGGGATATCGCGCTTTCATTTAAGGAACCGCATTAGATGCAATCAACAAGACTTCATAACTATTGCTATCATTTGGAGATCCACAGCGTAAGATGTTGTTATTGTAGGCGCACACAAGATATGCCAGTAAACATTGACTATATAGTCCATTGGAATATCTTAAAGTCTTGAATAATTTTTGGTTAAAACAAGTTCAATATGGATAATTTTTCCGATAGTAAAGGACCGTATTGACAGGTTGATTTTCCTACGGATTCAGTGTATCTAATCAATACTACGCTGGTCAATCAGAGCAGAGCACATCTATAAAACGTAGGGTAATTAGTGTGGCTTGGTTGAATAAGACATTCAGGAGTTAGATCAAAGGCCTGGACTATATGTCCCCTTTCCTAGGTTCTGTCTTGACATTGCCGGCTATTATTGTGTATTTGTGATTTGCAACCCTAACTGATCTCTGTCCACAATTTTCGCACCGAAATACCCTTCTAGTACCAATTTCTCTAAATTCGCCAGTCGATTCGCCCTCCTTAACAATTTCCCTTGTTGGTTTTAGATAACCTATTTTACATGTAGAACATGAATCTGAATCTTCTGTCATATCATATCCAGCGAAGCCGCTCTGGAAAACGATATGAATATTTGCTTGTTGACAAGAAATTAAAGCAAAAGAGAAATCGTATAATCAATTAATGGAACTTCACAATAACTCTAACTCAGTATCAAATGTCATATGACACTTACTACACATGATAGGTTCGCTATCTTTCTCATCTGTTTGTGGGTTCAACTTCTCTTCTCTTCTCTTTATTACAGATCTAAGAAACAGCGAAGT
>JALZOS010000301.1 GCA_030913755.1 Thermoproteota archaeon
GTCTTGTAAATATTGGAATACACTCCACTATGTCCTGAGACATAACTCACTCATCAGTAGTTTCCTTAGAAATCTCAAATACCTCCACTACTGTTCTGTCTGTGCAAAGTAGGTTATTTCGACGAATGTACCAGAAGGTATAAGCCCTGCTCCTTAGTTATTGTTCCAGAACTGCAATAACAGCTTATTCATTGTTCAGAATGTGGGGAAATCACTCCGCTATTCTGTGCTCATTTACTGTATCCTCTCTTTCTCTATTGCTTATTGTCATCATTTTCATCATTTCATTGACTGAAGCTCATGCTGTAGTCACAGACAACAGTTTAGGTATTGTGAGGATGCAATTGAAAAATTGCTAGGAATGATCATGCAGAAACCTGCACAACAAATTAACTAATCATACTATATCCTATGTCTACCCAACTGTCTGAAATGAAGAATGAATTCCAAGTGATGAAACACAAAAGAATACCTCAAACCCAAGATGAAAGAATTATGAGTCACTATCTTGTTACCGTACATGATATATTTCGTTCAAGTAACTCCCTGATCCTCCAGGTCGTGGTCCTCCTCCAATGACATATATGTTATTATCGATAGATACAGCCGCCAAACCATGTCGAGCAGTTGGCATATTCGTCTCAGGTGTCCATTTGCCCGTAGCTGGATCATACTTTTCATTATTGTTAAACGTGCCAGTTGGGTCTTCACCTCCAAATACATAGATGGCGTCATTAATGGTTGTAGAAGCTAAACCACCTCGTTTAGTAGGCATCGAGTCTAATACAGTCCACTTATTGGCAATTGGATCATATACCTCATTAGCATCAACGTTAGTGGACATTCCCTCAGTTCTTCCTCCAATCACATACAATTTTCCATTAACTACTGCAGATGTAAGATGCTCTCTTCCTGTTGGCATAGATGCTCTTTCTGTCCAGATGTTAGTACTTGGATTATAAGCCAGGCTATTTGTTAAGGTATCTGAAATATTGACTCCCCCTATTACATAAAGAATTCCATTTATGAAGTTAGCTGTTAGTGCTCCACGAGCACTTGGCAGATCTGCACCTTCCGTCCATTTGTTAGTAACAGGATCATAGATAAATAATTTATTCGATAGATCATTCCTGTTTAGATATCCCCCTCCAACTACATACAATTTCCCATCAAATGAGGCGGCTGCAGTATGATCTAACGGTCTTGGTAGACGAGCTGAGATAGCCCATTTATCTGTCACGGGATCATATGTTTCAACAGTAGTACTGCTACCATTTTTATCGAAGCCTCCAATAATGTAGATTTTGCCGCCTAAAACTGCACCAACTATTTCAGACCTCGTCGTTGACATAGGAGCTCCAGTAGTCCAAAAGGATTCGATAGTTGCTGATGATGCAGCGAACGGTAAGACAATCAGCATAGAAAGAAGGAAAACACATGCCGGTACAAATACCAAGTTAGATTCTAACACAATATTATACGAAATATTGCTCATTCCTACAAATAAACTTACTACATGCTTATATTTACACTCCTCTTTATCCAACCCTTATCTGTGGACAGGATAGAAGTCCTTAGAGTTGATCAATTTTGAATATATGAAATAGAAATTTTAGGAGATTTGATCGAAAGCACGAATTACAAATCGAGAAACTAGTCTTCCGATATTTTCTTATTGTATTTGATTTTTGATCTTGTCTTGTTGCCATCCACGATTTCACCTTTGCCTACTTCAATGGCCCAAACCTTTTACGAATTAACGGCTTCGTTCACTAGTTCCGACTATTTATTTGCTTGGTTGAGAAATTTCTTATAATTTTGATCTAATATCCCCAGTGATTTATGAAAGGGATTATGAAACTTAGTTATTCGATTTATTACTGGGCATTAAGGTACAGATAATGAGAAAAAATGCTCAGAATACTTAACGCAGATAAAGTCAATGGGATAATTACATTAGAAATGGGTGAAAAGGATCTTAGAAATGTAATAGAGTCAGTCGACAATATGGTAGCGAAGCAACAAAGAACACTCCTAGAAAATCTTCCATCCGAAGATCAAGTAAGACAAAAATTGGATGATTGTAAAGCATTGAAAGAAGAACTTCGGAAGGTTTGGGAAACATTGATTCATTGAATACCTGCTAATTGATAACGCTACAATTATCTTAGATAATATGAACTAATAGAATACGATGACCTTGAAAAGCCAGATGTGTTGTGAATTGTGTGAAGAAACACAATCACTGCATCAATGGTTTACTTCACATTTGCGTGTAAGCAACTTTTTCCAGTAGAATGTTACCAAAAATGCGTAACCTAAAGTAAGTTAAACTGTTCTGTAGGCTAACCAAAATGATGGGTGCTACTCGTGACACCCTTGCCGGTGAACATCGCCATCAGTATGCAGTATGCAGCTATGCGACAACTCACAAAACGAAGTCGGAGGAGGATGCCAACAAGTTAATAGAAAGATAGAAGCGGTATAAAACCAGAAATGTGTTAATATTCGATCATTTAGGATTCAAACTCTTAATTTTGGGTCTGATGTTGTTAGATAAGTTCAGTAATTTGATAAAAGTTGGTAGATTTCCTATAATTTTTCAGCGCTGGCTCAAACTTAAATATCCAGTATAGTATAGATTAGTG
>JALZOS010000340.1 GCA_030913755.1 Thermoproteota archaeon
ACAGGCGAGGTTTTTTATCCGACAGGAGGTTTAGCAAGCTTTGAAGATGACGTTACTGATAAAGAAGGACACCTATCATACTCATGGGATATATCACAGAATTTTCAGAAAGGAATCTATACAGCTAAATTCTCATGCGAAGCTGAAGGATTTAAGAACGGCTATACATCAATCAGTTTTGAAGTGATCTAAATTTATGACCTTATAACTCTAATCTGACGATTTTACGGCATGGTTTCCGAAAGGCCCTTTTAGCAATATCGGATCCCACATTTCCATCGTTGCGGCGAACCATTTTTCAACATTATAAAAATCTCATTGCCAAACACTTTATAGGCATTGCCTTTATCTCCTAGGTGAATATTTTCTGTCTTAATTTCTAGTATGTCCACAAAACCTGCCATACTTGAGTAGATTTGCTTTTTTTGTGCTAGGGCAATGAGAAAGGGTAGCGAGATATACCTACTTTCAGTATTGGCAAGAGTAACGATCGTCTTTGGATCCTTTGGTATTTACGTAGCTGTATATCCAAATCCTGATACAAGTATCCATAACTTGTATGGTGCTATCTGGTGGGCCATTGAAACAATAACAACCGTGGCTCGTCCAGGCATTGATAAAATTGACTGTATCGTCATAACCGTTGTTAAAAAGTGGTGTAATAGTTCGATAAGAAAATTTAATACGCTATGCACTTTAACCGTGTTTATCTGGTTGGTAGACTCTCTTGCCGTGAACAGGATGGGATTGTGATTTTATGATTCAAGGTGATACCGAAGAGGAAATCCCGAAGACGGGTGCAGAGCATGCAACAAAGATACGGGTAACATACAGAAACTTATAGAAACACCTAAAATTGACCGTTGGATCAATGACCTCTAATGATTGTTATAAATTAGTGTCACGACAATAGGAATAAGAGAAGTTATGAAGATTTCAGAATTATGTAAAATGATTGAAGACTCTTTTCATTCTGGAAAATATCCGTTAGATGATCAACAGAAAAATTTCACACATTCTGTAGAGGTTATAAATAGATCAAACTCCGAAGATCTGAAAAGTAGTGACATCAAAATAGAAGTCAGGATACAGAATCTATACACCGTAAATAACTATGTACCCAATATTCAGCATCTGCCAGGAGTAATGGAAATGGATGTTTTGGATTCTTTTAAAATGTTATGTAGACGCTCAGCAAGGGTTGGGTCGGATAAGCCTGGCGATGATATAACATTGTCAACAGAGACGTTGCATAATCATAAAGACCAAAAAAATAGTTAAAGAAACAGAAGCTAATCTGATATTATCAAGGCATATCTGAACGTTAGATCCACTCTGGGAGAGTATAAAATAGAATATTTTTCCCATTCTTCCACATTAAAAAGCGAATAAATAAAAAGTACCGTAAGAAAAAATGAATATGAGAGATGGAGTAAGATGTGCTGTATTATGTTTGGTGACTATCTCTGCGGTGTTACCACTCGTAAATCAAAGCCAATTGCCAACTTATGAAATGGCACTGGCACAAGATGCCCAAAATGATAGCGTTGCCATAAATGCTAATAAAAATTCCATGCTAGGTGAGTTAATTTACGAATCCACAGGCAAGATCGTAAGTCAAAAAGTTGTAGACACTGGAGATATTAATGGGGCATTAGCAAAGGTAGAACTCTCGTACTCTGGTAGTGGGTACATGCAAGGTATTGGAAATGTGACGGAAACATGGACATTTGTAAATACCCATCTACCAAACAACATTACCCAAGGTATCGGCAAGGGAGTGATTATGACTGATGATGGAAATGGAGTTGCAACAGCAACAGAACTTGGAAGGGGATTTCAGGTGTCGCCAGAAACCATAGTTTATCCCGGTGCTCGGGTTTTTTCAACAGACTCTAATGGTAAACTTGCTTTTCTTAATGAACTAGTAGGTGTTACTCAATGGGAAGTAGATAGCTTGGGTAACTATAATGAAAAAATGTGGCAATGGAAATGACCCAATAAAGTTTGGTCAAGGGAATTTTTCTTTCTCTTATCTGTCAGGCAATTTCGATGTACTCATTCATAATTGAATTTGCAATCGATGGAAGGATATTTTACACTCCAAATCTCTTGTAATTTGCAGGTAGAAAATTGGGATGAATGACGCAGCAGAAGAACCTCGGTTTGCAAACCATTTCCTTTTGCGAAAGGATTCGGTTGAATTTAGGTCATATCAAAATAGCATATCTCAGTCTGCATTTAGCAAAAACACACTTGTAATTCTTCCTACTGCTCTGGGTAAGACTGTTATATCCCTATTTGTGTGTGCCAACACTCTTTACACCTATAGAGATAAACGCGTCCTAATAATGGCGCCTACGAGACCCCTCGTAACGCAACACACGAATTCATTCTTTTCTGTCCTAAAAATTTTTGAAGATCAAATAGCAGAGGTGACAGGGAAAATAACTCCTGCAGGAAGAAGAGCAATATGGAAAAAACAGGAGATAAGACTCGTTTTTGCAACACCGGAAGTTGTCAAAAACGACATACAAGAAAATAGATTATCCTTGACTGATTTTACATTACTAGTCTTTGATGAGGCGCATAGAGCCGTAAAGGATTATGCGTATAGTTACGTAGCCAAAGAATATGTCAAACAATCAGTCTACCCCATAGTCCTAGCACTTACTGCCAGTCCAGGCGCGGACAAACAAAGGATTCAGGAAGTTTGTGATAATTTGTTCATTGAACAGATAGAATACAGAAATGAGGAAGATCCGGATGTAAAGGGGTATATCAATCCCATTGAAGTAAAATGGGAATGGTTTGACCTTCCTTCAGATTACCAGTACATAAGATCAATTTTGAAGGGAATGCTAGATGAAAAAATCAAGTGGCTTGTCCAACACAAATTACTACGAAAAGACTCAAGATGGATCTTCAAGAGAGACTTGATAAACATTGGAGATCAAATTCGATACAACCTAGAGCTTACAATGGAAGAACAAAGGGGTCCACTGTATGTTGCCCTGATGCAACAGTCTTCCAGCCTTTCTCTTATGTACTGTAGTGAACTGATTGAAAGTCAAGGGTCGTATTCGCTTAAGGCATTTCTAGATAGAATAGAGGAAGAGGGTGGCAAGTCACATCAGACATTACTTAATGATCCAAGAATAAAGGAAATAAAGACACTTGTGAATAAACTTACGACCCAACATCCAAAGCTAATGTATATTGTCGATCATTTAAGGAACAGATATCAAATTTCTTTTAAGTCTGACCATAATGCTGGAGTCACAAGACATTACCAATCTCAAAAACGAGAACAATTTGAGCTTATCCCCAGTCACAAAGAGCGCTTCGCAAGTAATTTGGGAGAAACGGTTAACACTTTACGTGTTCTTATATTTACCCAGTATAGAGATACTGCAAGATATATAGTGGAGGTTCTATCCAAAAACGGAATAAAAGCATCAAGATTTGTTGGTCAAGCCAAAAGGCAAGGTGATCCAGGCATGAAGCAAGATGAACAGTCGTCAATTCTAGAGTCTTTCAGAAATGGTGAATTCGATGTCCTCGTGGCAACTTCAATAGCTGAGGAAGGCCTCG
>JALZOS010000350.1 GCA_030913755.1 Thermoproteota archaeon
GTTATTACAGTTTGAACACTACTAGTCTACTCTTTGGGATGGCCATCGACAAATTTGGGGATATATGGATATCCCAACACACTTCTAATAAAATATTTGTTCTGAACCCGTCATCTGGAAGTCGGAAGGAATTCGCCTTGCTTGACCCACATCCATACGTGCAGTGGATAACTTCTGATTCGAATGGCAACATTTGGATAGCTGAACAACTTGCTGGTTCTCTTGGTCACATTCGGATTGAGGAAGACAGAACTGTAAATAATCAAAAACGATGAAACATAGATGGATCTACAATAATTACTTACTCCCTTGTCCATAGGTAGACCATTAGCATCAAAAATAGATGAATGCATTAAAATAAGGAAGAGTCTTTACTTTTAGGAATTAAAGCAAAAATTCATTTTATTGTGGGTAATCATCATTTCTCAGTTCCATGACAAGCGGAAACTGCTTAATTTTTTATTTAATCTTTGAAAAATTAGGCTTTCTAGAATTTAGGATCCGAAGACATTCAAATGGTGCCCTAATTAACGATCTGACATTTGATCTTGGGCACCATGTCGTTACCTGTGTGGAGCACATATACGCTACCATATTTATTGCACTTAAGAACAATGTGGAAACATGAAATGTCCTGTTTCCGCGATCTTTCACCACTTCTGCTCGCAAATCTAAATTTTATACCTAGTCCATATGTTTTAAAACGAACTAAATTATAAGATTGGAATACTTATGAGTGACCTATGTGATGAAATTTGTAAAAATCTTTCGATATTAATTTACTTTATCTTCCAGTTTAGATCGTACAAACAGACATGGAGGCTCCAAGAGTAACAGCAACTGGACATACTATCATCATGGCTCAACCAATCATTTAGTGTTTAGGCAGGATATGACAATTTAAGATGGGTTAGATATTTCGCATGGTATCATTAGGGACGCGCCTGCAGAGACAGTTATATATGTGAATGGAAGTATTATGATTTTGGTGACAATAGTCAGTGTTTCTCTAAACGACGATATATTGGAAGGTATCGAAAAGCTTCAGAAAACACTGGGTTTCACAGGAAGATCAGAGATAGTCAGGGCAGGGATTCGGAATTTACTAGCAGAAGAACGAATGAAACAGGATTTGGAAGGGGTTGTCAATTCTTTGCTACTGGCAGTGCATGATGAAGATTCTGATGATCAAGTCGCATCTATAAGACACTCCTTTGACAAGATTATCAATGTTCATCTCCACAATAAAATTGATAAACACCGGTGTCTTGAGATATTCTCTCTCAAGGGAGACGCCAACGAGATTAAGGAAATAGCTAGACGTCTTCAAGCAAATAAGAAGATGCATTTTGTCAAACTTATCGTAGTTTGATTAAATAACTCAGTCGTGTATTTGTGAAGAAGTGAGGGAAATTAGGAAAAGCGTGAGTAAATGAGTGGAGGTATTCCATTTGACCAAAATGTTACTATTGTGAGAATCATCAGCATTGAACTTAATAAGCCTAATTACCATACTTCTATCGCAACGAATCACAGCAAATTTCGAGTATAAATCCAATAAAAAATTCCCAAGATAGAATCATAGTTGTCAATATTATAAGCGATTGTAGGTCATCCTAAATATACCAACTTTATATAAAATTCTTCGAAGCAAAATAATGTACAAGACTAATCCAAACATCAGCGTAATACTGACTGCAAGTTTACTGATGATACTAATAGGATCCTTGTCAGCGGTTTATGGTGAGAATTGCAACGAGAAAGATCATGGCAAGTGTGATGGCAAAGACAGCTCTCACACAACAAATGAGAAGGCATGTGCGGGGTCGAAAGACAACAAAAACTCAGATAATGGAAATTCGAATGTAAAGGTTCAAAACGCTGATCAAAACTGTTCTGACGGGGCACCGGATACCAATCGTCCCCTACTAGGAGGAGGTCCTTACAGGTTTCCAACCAATCCATTTACCCTACCCATGTAGCCGACTGAAGGATCTCTCAAGACACCAAATTATTTCTTTTTACCAGCTAGCGTCCTATTAATTATGAACTGTACTGTTATCTATTCCAATACTAGATTAAAAATTACTTTCCTACACGCGTTCAAGCATATCATTATTCAAGACGCTGTAAATGACATCTTTTCCATCAACAGTGAATAAAGTGTTACCATCGTTACTGCCATCAGGCTAAAATTCCCCTTCCTACGTGGAGTATCCGTGCAATCTTCACCAGCCGAATAGTTGTTTCCTTCCGTCCTCCAACACTGAGTTTGTCGATATGCATTCTTTAGAGGCCCCATAGTTCCTTCCACTTGAAATTACATTTTGCGCAAGTTTTTAATTGGAGTGCATTGCCGTCAGTCCTACGTATTGTTTCGATGCTCCCAAGTATGGATTTACACTTAATACAACCCTGATATATTGTTATATTATCCTTCTTTGTAATTATTTCTGGATATTCCACTTCTACCAAGTATGGGCTCATCACTTATTTGAGCTTGCCGTTATTTCTTACGATGATTTTTAATATATGATTTGCATGCAGCATTTATTTATTTCCTGTTCCTACTCACCAACTCATGGTGAAGGCTGGAATTAATCTCTAACAGTGGCTTTTTATTTTTGAATACGTTTCCTAAGACGGATGAGAAGAATTAACAAATTGAATCAGCATATCATAACTACGTATCCTAGAAGCTAATAATAGTCAGGATCGTGTAATCTTGGATCTGTTCTACGCATTAGAATCCATCAATTCTGTCTGATTCTATGGGATTTTTTATATTCATTCTATGGGGTCTAAAGATAATCTGGGAGGTAAGAACCCAGTACGTCAATATCTGCTTTACAAAGGTTATCTACTGACTCTGAACACCGTTATTATTGTCATCGTCATCAAGTTTCTTATCAACTTCCTCCTGTAACTCCTTGTATCGTTCATATTTTTTGGTCCATTCCGACAACACAAACCATTGTCTTATTCCTATGCCCAGCCAGACTGCTGATATGATAAGAGGGACTATACGTAAATTGAAAAATTTAAAATGTCTCCCTTCTTCAGGCTTCATTTTTTTCTGGACCGGATCAATGTCTTCATAAGGTGGCGCGAACACCAAAGAACTGATAAGTAGAGTTATCGGAGGAAGAATCATAACTGTGAGAATCATAATAATGAACATTTTCTTTGTTTTGTTAAGCTGATAAATTATCCCGTCCATAAGTTTGAAAAGGTTTCGCTCTTGACTAGGCTTGTCATCGTTAAAATCGGCCATTACTTAGCGATTCTCCTCCTTTTTGCTTAAAATCATTTGGGTAACATTGTTACGTATCTGATTTTTCATTTCTTGGAAATAGCGCCTCGTACGGTTCTAAAACCTCTTTCAGGATTTCTCTTCCTTTCTCAGATACTTTATATTTCATGATCGTTTTGTTACCCCAGGGTTCTTCAATCTTGGCCAGAAGACCTTTTCTTACCATGTCATCAAGTATAGCCTTATGCTTGATATTGTTCAAGCCGCAATAACTCATGAGCCTACTCTGGTTGAGTTCTCCATATTCTGATAGTTTCAGGATAATATCCTTACGAATGTAAATTCTGTCTCTGTATTCATGTACCAATTCTTCTCAAATTTCTAATATTGAGGCTGTCTGTCTTACACATAATCCAAAAGATCATGTTCATGCCTATGAATTCTTCTCTGACTTAAATAGTTGGCTATAACTTCTTACTTTGAGCGTTCTTATTTTAACATCTGTTGATCTCAGTATAACGGCTGCAGGTTACATTTTAAATCAATGCATGGGCATCGGACTCTTAACATAGAATTAGCTTATAGTTCACGTTGCTATAATTTAGTTCCTTTTTTTTGATCTACTCAAATATTAGATAAAGTAACTAGCACAATTTTAATGCTGGGTGCCGCTATTTTAAACAAACTTATAGACTCTTGAGCACTTCATGTTCTTACCATCCAGTTTCTGGCCGGTGATATACCTTCTCATCGTTGGCAAGGATGATTAGAGAATTCTAGTATTAGACGATTTAGTTTAGATTATACAATATAACATTGAAAATGATCGGAAGGCCATATGAATTAGTAACATTGCAGTTTTAGGGAATAGGGCAAGCTTAAAAAACTATGTTTAAAGGTTATAATGGCAACAGGAGACCGAAACTAATATGAGGCAATCCAAAACTAATATGAGAGAATCTAGTTCAGCTGCTCTGATCTGGATCTTGAAAATTTTCTCGCAAGAACGATACTTGGATATGGTAAGGGTCATTGCAAGAGATGCTACCTGCACAGAAAATGATTTAACTTCTAATATTACCATGGACGAATTGAACCTTTCCAGAAGGCAGTTCAATTCCAGAATTTCAAGGCTTATGGTGGGCAGAATGGTTAAAAAGAGTAACAATAGGTATAGTCTCACAAAATTTGGGGAAGAAGCATATAATGCCATACGAATTATTGAAAGTGCCAGGAGAATTCAGTCTAGGCTTAAAGCAGTTGACATGCTTAAATTCTCTGAATGTTCGGCAGATGAGGAGATTGACAAGATCCTAAACACGCTCATACACAACGAACATGTAAGAGAACTAATTACACAGACCTCCCTTCAACAATTTATCGGACTCGAACGAAGGTAAATCTCGTTTCACACACTGCATGGATAATGTACAGGTTACACGCTTTCATGATTCATATGCACGATATAAATTCTAGCTGGAAATAATAATCCTTTATCCTAGCCATATAAGTATTACTAATCATTGCTCCTTGATTATATAGGTCGTGAGTAGCATGGCCTCACTAATTATTGATAACGTACCATCATATGGTCAGGGTTTGCTTTGTTTTAGTG
>JALZOS010000352.1 GCA_030913755.1 Thermoproteota archaeon
TTTCTGGTCCCTCCTCTAAGAGGACCACGGCCCGGTTATGCACAGAAGAAAGAAGATAAGAACGATTCTTGGATAATCTAGGAATTGTTATAGACGTACACACGATCGCCCCATATGATGGTTTCAGGCCTCGGGTAGATCAGTAACTAACAGCGTTTAAATATGATGTTTCAAAAAGTGCAAGATTAGGGCAGAGCATGGGGAATATCGTTCAGCAGCTCATTTGCGATAATTGTAAGAAGGTGATTCTTGAAAAGACAGGGGAAGAATTCCTTAAGAGCGGAGAATTCCCTATTACTAAGGAGGAAGCTGAACAAATTGACAAAGAACACAGAGGTCATGAGTGCCACATTGAGGCAGTCGAAAAATTGTAAAACATAGGGCGAACATACATGTCATGTGCCAAAGGCGTTCAAATTCTAGTTCGATGACACCATATTTTGTACCAACCAATATTCTTTGCCGATCCCGTAAAGAGAACAAGAAACCAAAGTTTAATCAATAATCACAATTTTATGGGGTTAATTTGCGGATGAGGACTCGATATTTGTCATGCGGCTGAGGCAATCTAATCAATCCATATATAACATAACAGTGGACTGGATACAGTTATCCCAAGAGATATATTGCCGTAGTAGAGCATCCCGATGCATATAGTCAAACAATCATGAGTGCAAATCCTGATAAGTGGTTTTCTGAATTCCTCGGAGTAGGATATCGATATCATGATATTTATATGAATGTATTACTTCTTTTTAGTAACCGCATATCAGCAGCAAGACTGTGGAATAAAACAATTGATGGCTGGGCTGACGATCAAATAAAATTACAATTTGTGGAAGAAAATGATCAATATTGGATTATACTTTTTCACGAAGGTTCAAGTTTGTTACTAAAGGATCCGATGGGGTTCATAAAAAAAGTTCCCATAAGCAAGAATTACGAGCGGTTTAAGACACGATTTGAAGATAAGATCATTCTTCGATTTGCAATATACGCTAACAAATCCAAAAGTAAGGAAGTGGAAAATGCAGGATATGAGCTCAATCTGTTAAAGAAAATTAAGTATGTTTATAGAGTAGAATTTTTACGATATAATGATATACCTCTGAATAGTATAATTCTTGAGACTATAAACGCGGTCAAGGGCTCTACCTATGCTTAGAATCTTCCAGTGTGTAGATGGATGCTCTGACTGCTGTATTAACAGAGAGTATTACCCTTCTATAGAATATGGGAAAATAGGTGTCCTATTGCTTCCCAAAGAGAAGCCGTTGATTGAAAAAGCAGCTAGAGAATCAAAAACCAAAATTCGCATATTACCACGAATAGGAATTAGTACTGCGGACCGTGGTGAAGGGCCTGAACAAATATTGGCATATCAACTAATGGGTCATAGTCCGAATGGAGATTGTTGTCCATTTCTAAATTTAAGCAGTCACGAGCGTTCTCCTCATGGCGGTTTTCTTTGCAATATTTATGAGTCAAGGCCTTTAGCATGTAAAGCATATCCAGTTATTGCAGAAACACGAAAAAATCTAGAGCTTGATTGCAAATGCAGCTTTTCCTGCAGATATGGAGTATCGTCTGCTCATAAATCCATGAAGAGTGAGTTAGCAGCATTGACAGAAATTAAAAAATTGGTAGTACCCAATAAAGACTCCAGAATTTGGCGCTATGCTACATGCGTAGGCGAAAAGAAGGATAAAAATTCATTATTGCCGGAGGGATGGTATTTGCAAGACTCTGAAGGCCTTCCAATGTGGTCTACTCATGATGACGGACGATAAACAACGATGTTTGTTTCGTTTTAAAATTATTTCGTAGGAAGATAATCATGTCAAATGCATCAGATAAATGAATGGTTTATTCTTCCCATGTGTGTTTATTCATTCCCATGTATGGTTTATTTTCATCTATGGCTAGTCCCAGCTCGATATCCCAGCATCACTTTCATGCTCCAAGATCCAGATTTCTTCTTCATACCAACAAAATAAACTTCCAAATTTACAAAAGATGGATTAATCAATAGATTTTTTAATATTTATTCCATCATAATAAAACACATTTAGAGATCAAGCCAATTCGAGGTCTAGCAAAAATTGATAATTTTGAAAAAAGGAGGTTGTGGGATAAGTACCCTTTTCTTATTTAGTTAGTCACATTGGTAACGCAAATGTTTGCGTCTCGCCAGATGACTGTGTTTCGTTCCCGACATTCGAAGTTTGACTCTCGTTTCCGACACTTGAAGTTTTCAATTCTGCGATAGAAGCATTGTCTGATTCAAGTAAACCTGAACTGACATCATTCTCGTTAGCAAGATCGCTAATACAGCTTAGTCC
>JALZOS010000363.1 GCA_030913755.1 Thermoproteota archaeon
GTTGTTGAAAACTAAAATACTTACACAGAGTAAGGTGAAAAAAACACTAATAATAAGCGTTGAGAAAGGTGAAAAAAACATTATTCCTCTTTCCTAGTTTGATAATTTTAGAAGTCTAGAATCCTAAGTAACTACCAGTTTTCGGGGATTTCTTTGCAATAGTCAGGTAACATAGTTGTCGGAAATTATTGAATCGAATCAAATTCGATAAATCAGTTATATTTATTTGGTCCTCGGCTCCAGTTTCTTCTTCCCCTAGTGTAAGCTTTTATTAGTGGATAGCAGATTTAACGGTAACTAGGCTTTCGTATCGAGACCCATACTTACCCAATATGGTTCAATTATCTTGAGCAACTTTCTCATCATCCTCATCTTCCTGTTCTTCGGATTCATCTTGTTCAACATCTTCCAATTCATGAGTTTCTTCCTTAATTTCTTCCTTTTCAGCTTCGATTTCATCCTTATCAGCTTCTTCCTTCATTTCATCCTTATCAGCTTCTTCCTTCATTTCATCCTTATCAGCTTCTTCGCTCACACTGTAACCACCTTGCTGGTCTTATTTGAATAATTCCATCGGGATCAGGAGCCCCTTGGCAAGACGAACCGCGTACTCCTCAGATGATCCACTTTAACTGTTTCTATTGTAGTCAGTCAATCAAAAATTAATTCCGTGTTATGATATTGATGTTCCTTGATCAATAATATCATAGAAAGCTAATTTAAAACAATTCATTAGACAATACTGATCTAATCGTGGAAAACCAAAAAACTGCTGCACTACAAAGAGCGAAGAAGCTAAAGATTGTCTTACTTCTTACATCTTCGTATTTTGTAGTACAACTTGCGGGGGGTCTATGGGCTGGTAGCTTGGCTTTGATTGCAGATGCCGGTCACATGCTTACTGACGTCGCAGGACTGTCGCTTTCGCTTCTAGCAATAGGTTTTACCCGTAGACCTGCAACTCCTCAAAAAACATATGGATTTTACAGAATGGAAATACTCGCCACCTTAACAAACAGTGTTGTGCTTATATCCATCTCCTTCTACATTATCTATGAGGCGTACCAGCGTGTCTTCCAGCCTCAACATGTGCAAGCAATCCCGGTGATTCTTATTGCAAGCGTAGGCCTTGTAGTGAATCTGATATCCCTGAGACTATTGTCACATTCAGGGTTAAACAAACACCAGGAAGGTCAAGAAAACTTGAATATTAAAAGCGCCTCTTTAGAAGTATTTAGTGACACGCTGGGTTCCGCTGCTGTTATCGTCACTGCCATCATAATCATCTTTACTGGATTTTATTTGGCCGATCCAATAGCTAGTATTGCTATCTCTCTTTTCATACTTCCACGCACATGGTCACTAATGAAAAAATCAGTCCATATATTGATGGAAGGGGTACCGCCAAACATATCCCATGATGAAGTAAAGAAAGCTATCATGCAGATAAAGGGGGTTACCGGTATATTTGAATTGCATATTTGGAGTATCACCTCGGGCATGGATGCATTGTCAGCACACGTAGTAATAATAGATCCAAGTAAATCACTAACTATTCTAAGAGAGATAAATTCAATAGTCGAAAACAAATTTAGAATAAGCAACATTACTATTCAGATCGAAACTTATCATCCAGAACCTGACAGATTATGACTTATTTTCCACCATACGGCAGGACATATCTGATAGAATCTGGTATACATTGACACAGTTCTGATCTTTGTTCACTTGCAGAGACCTTTGGGAACCTAAAAAATATCCTGAACAATTCATTGTATGTCGAGCAATACATTACAATGGATACGATCCACTCCTAATGCGTTATTTCATTATATTGTGGCTAGTCGCATTAGCTAACTACCTTATCTACCTACCTTTCTATTGTTACACCTTGAATATCTTCTGAGTATTACCAAACATTAGCAAATCGCAATCTTTTCTAGAAAGACCCAATTTGTTTACAAGCCTAATGCAAAGTCTTACATCAGATATGGGCCAATCAGTTCCAAAAAGTAAATGGTGTGGACTAGAAGTGTAACTAAGTAATTCTTTTATTTTTGTTATTAAGGATTGCTCATAATAGTCACTTGGAGGACCAAAGAAAAGCCCAGAAATGTCCGCGTACACATTTCTATTCTTGTATAATACTTCTTGGCAGTCAAGAATCCAAGGATTTCCCAAATGACAGATTACGATTTTTAGATCTGGATTATCGGTTGCAACTTCATCAACGTTCAATGGATGAGCATACTTAAGCTTAGCATCGCTAGCAAATGTATCTCCAGAATGTATCATAAGCGGTACCTCAAATTCTATACATAAATCATAGATCTTTTGATATTTCTTGTCTGTCGGAAAGTAATGTTCGTACCCGCAGTAAATCTTGATTCCCTTCAATTTATTCTCCAAAAGCCACCTTCTATAATTTCGAAAATCCTCGATAGTGTGGTTATTAATAGAATAGCCACCTACTACTACCAGATTTTCGTGTTTTTCTGTTATTCTAAGTATTTTATCAGTGGGAGGACGATCCTTATTTACCTTGTAGGACGAAATGACAATAGAGGCGTCTACGTCGCACTCATCCATGCTATGAAGCAGTTCAACTAGACTATCTTCTATCGATCTGTTCGAATCATCGTAGGAATTAAGATGTACATGACAATCTATGGCCTTCATAGTCACTGCGTGTCATAACTTGGATTTATCCATTCAATGAAGCTAGCATAATTCAACGAGCGCACATCATCCAAGTAGTTGGGCAGTATTTTTATGAACTTGAATCCGTTTTCTAATTCGAACGAAAGAACAGGATCTTTAAATTCTCCACTTATCACCTTATGTGCATATTCTACTGCTGTCATCTTGTCAGCATAATCACAGTAATTGAATAGTCTACCGCCGCCTATCATCCTTCGTAGATTGAATTTCATAACTGTCTCTTTTCTAAAATCATACAATCGCTTACCAATATGCTCATGTCTGTATTTCGGGTGCGTGGATATGTCCGCACCATACAGACTATCTCCTAGAGGGTTATGATTTGTCATCATACCGTTAGTAGTTATTTCTTTCCATGTGTGGTCTGCATACTCAGGGTTCAGATGAACAATAAGGCTGCTTGCCGAACCCACTATCTCGCCATGTAGGTCCGCGACAGACTGTCCTTCGGGAAAGAAGCGAAGATGGCTCGCTAGTTCGTCGGGGTGCCATATGTTCCCGTATCGAGCCAAGTAAGGAAATGATTCTTTTTGCAAATTTACTATTTTGGGTATGTCTTCACTAAGAGTTCTTCTGATAATGATCTCTGACGAAGTCATTATTCAAGTTTGAAATTTGATTGATATAATTCTTATGTAGAACATGACTTGACATTTGTCTTGTCATCTCAGTGAAAAAAATATTATTGCTAAGTTTCACAAAGCTAGAACAACGATCACGCCAACAATAATACGATAGGCAAGCTCCGACAAACTTCAACAGATGGTAAAGACTACCTTGGATATGATCTTCTGGATATAAAAAGGCATGTTGCCTTTAAAATTTTTCCTCGGCTATCAGTGATTCATGGATAAAGGCTGTCTTCATTTATAGATATTGAAGTGACCTCCTAATGACCTCCTATAGTAAGACACTCCTTTGATAGAGCTGAGTCAATTTGCGCCCATGATCAGGGTCAAGGAGCTGAGAATGCTCTCAGAAATTGGCCGTATGATACGTCTCATCTAACACGCAACAATCTAAATCGAAATGAGCAAAATATTAATCTAGTTCACTTGTTTTCACATACTTACATCTTGGTTATAGCGGACGCTCGATTTTATACCGGAATTTCATTCCATTCTGGAAGCGAGCCTACTACAGAGGATCCTAAATTCTTTTTCGTTACTATATTGAGCGACTATGCCTGTGACTCGAATCAATTTCAATGTAACACTCCCAAGAATAATGATTTGGAAATGGGGCGATCGTGAGACGGAAAAGAAAGTCATTAGTCAAAATCTGATTGAAGTTATTCAAGATGTATCAAAAGCAAGAAGCCTCTATCTCAGTCTTTTAAAGCAAGCAACAAATGAAATAATGCTGATGATCCCCACTCCTAACGGGTTGGACCGACTAAATAAGATGGGCGCTATTCAAATACTTAAAGATAAATCTACGAATTGTGGGGTTAGAGTTAGGATTTTATCTCCTTTAAG
>JALZOS010000418.1 GCA_030913755.1 Thermoproteota archaeon
TGTGCATTGCAAGAGCGCTTGCGATGCAGCCAGAAGTGTTACTCATGGACGAGCCAACATCAGCTTTAGATCCATTAGCATCTTCAAAAATTGAAGAGCTTGTACGAAGCCTTAAGGAACACGTTACAATCGTAATCGTGACACATAATATGCAGCAGGCTGCAAGAGTGTCAGATTTCACAGCTTTTATGTATCTGGGAGAGATGATTGAATATGGAGCAACAAGTAAGATATTCAAGAATCCAGATAAGGAATTGACAGAGAGATACATCTCTGGCAAGTTTGGATAGTTCGTAGCAGCTTGGCTCGACTTCTTGACATCGGACTAGATCGCATTAGAAATCTAATAATGGACATGGCCACTCTCTCAGAGGAGTCTGTTAATGCGGCATTAGAATCGTATGAAAAGGGAGTTATGCTTCGGCCGCAGATCTTTGAATATTCAGAAAAGCTCAGGCTTCTTCAGCTAGAAGTGGCGGATTTTGCAACCGAATTAATCGCAAGGTATCAACCAGTAGCAAGTGATCTTAGGTTTATTCAGTCTTGCATGGATGTCGCATACGGCTTTTCAAGATTTGGTAGGTATGCATATGATATTGCAGATGTACTGGAAACGATTGGGCCTATTCCAGACTGCGACAAGTCCTATGTCATCGAAATGGCAAATACAGCTAAAGATATGATAAAATTGAGCGTCGAATCACTGAAAAAACTCGACAAGGACACTTCACAGAAGCTCTATATGATGGATGATAGTGTGGACGCACTCTATCGATCATATCTGCGATTCGTGCTGACACCGAGGGACAGAGAATATGCTTATGGAGAAGTAAGGTGTCTTATCTCTGCACTGCTCATACTAAGATATCTAGAAAGGATTGCGGACCATGCTTGCTATATCAGCGATTGTGTTCATTACATAGTCACTGCTGACTCTAGTCCTCGAAGATGAAAATGACAAACTAACCTCTATTTAGATCCTATAGTGGCATATGATCACAAGTGATAAAATGGATATGTGAGGTATCATAAATAATCCCATTGAACCTATATGCTGCCCGTGGACAATAATGAAACTCGCAAACTTCAATTTACGGGTAGATCAACTTTCATAATTTCACTCCCAAAAAAATGGATGCATGAAATGCAACTCAGAGTAGGCGACCCCGTTACTATCGTACGAGGAATGAATAGCTCACTTTCAATATTTCCAAATATTATGAGAACATCGCTTACGGAAGAATGTACCTGCGAAGTCGGTGGGAAGGAAGGCGCGAATACTGTGATACGCAAAGTAATATCTATGTATTTGCGTGGTTACAATATTATACATGTAAAGCCTGAGGGAGAAAGATTCCTTCCTAAACAACGTGATGCTGTGAGAGATGTAGTTAACAGGAATCTTATTGGCGCTGAGATAATTGAAGATTCATCCCAGCTCATAACTGTCACGATTTTAATGGGCATAGCGGCAGGATTGTCAATGAACACTGCTTTAAGAAGGATGTTTCTGATAGGGGTATCTATGCATAGGGACGCTATTTCCGCGTTGTGCAGCGGCGATAAGGAGTTAGCAAAGAATGTGATAAGAGCTGATGATGAAGTTGATAGATTCAGCTTGTATTTGCTTAGGAATCTCGTAATCGCATCGCAGCATGAAAGACTTTTGTATGAAATAGGGTTAAAGAAGCCTACAGACTGTTTTGCTTATCGTGCAGCCGGAAAGAGTCTTGAAAGAATTGCTGATCATGGTTCACGCATTGCCTATGAATATCAGCATACCGATATGAAGTTACCTAACGAAATACTGCAGAAGATAAGAGAGATGAGCGAAATGTCACTTCAAATAGTAGACAATTCTATCGCAGCGTTCTTGCAGGGGGATTACTATTCGGCCGATAAGATAGCAGATCAAACACAGAATATTGCTTCGTTTGAAAATGATATCCTAGCAATGTTGAACAAATATCAAGGTTACGATACGATACCTGTCCCATTGATCTTAGCAGAGATAAGGAGAACTGCCGAGCATGGAGCGGATATAGCCGAGGCCGCATTGAACCAAAGTGTGAATGCAATAACTGAGCCTGCATAGTTAATATCAAACTAATTCTACCCATCTTAATTATAACCTCTCCCAGGTAATAGGCCCATCTAAATAGACTATATTGAGATCGTGTATTGTTAGTAGATCATATCGAATTAACCTATATCCAACGATATCTAATAATATGTGATTTATGAAAGTGGTTGATTGGAAACCTCAGTAGCCTCAGGCCGCCATCCCAGACCAAGCTATGGGGCTACACCTTCAACCAAATATTCCTTTCGCAAGGAATCTCTATCATTGAAAGTTTGTATTCATTCTTTTTCAAAATAACATATTGCGGTTTTACATCAGAAATGATCACTATTTAAGGTTCGATCTGTCGTGACCTTATTGTCATATTGATGAGTCTATCAAATCTTTATTTCATTCTTATCGCTCAGGAATACTCCTAGAGGACTACTTAGAGACCCACTGACGGTGCGGATTTGATGGGATTCAGAACTGATCAGGTACTTATTATTGATTTTCTTGTAATATCGAGAGAGTAAAAATATAATTTCATTCTATTAATTTTAATGTCATCTTTACGCATGTCTCGTACCTTATGGTGTCTTAATCTTAATTCTACCTCAGGTCTGTATATGTTTCATATTAAAGTATTATTAAAGTAAATTAAAACGTTACTAAGTACGTAATCGATTCTTCCTACGCATCATGCGCTTCATATCTTGTCGTTGCGAGATTAACTTGAGTCATAACTTGAGTCATAACGACTAGCTGTTGTCTTTTATAAGTAGCTCCTGGATAATATTATTGGTTATGCCTACGCTGATTCCTAGCTTTTCCTTGAAATCTGTTCCAGTGATACACCGTCAAGCAACAGACGGAACTTGCTTCCAGGGCTTCACTATCAGCTAATAATTCCGTGCTATTCCCAGAGACATGTTATAGAATAATGTTCAATATCAAGAGTTGGCTGTATTATATGCTCATCCGCTAACGGGATTTTATTTAGAAAATAATTGATTAACTGTCAGTAGAAGCCATTAGTCATACTCTACAAAGATAATAGTGACCGAGTCTCAAATGTAGCATGATCAACCAGTAGACCTCTGCCTTGTGAAAAGTTCTGCACAAGTATTGCCACTAGAATATCGCTAGCGATATGATAGGTTAAAATTCCACCATCTCTCTGTATCTATCGAAAGTAATTCCACTTGATATGTGGCGTATGTAAACAACAAATAGCTAATGAAAAACGCAAGGAACATCTAGCAAAGTACCATAAGCTAGATGATCACTTAGTAGAATGGATGATAGAAACAGATGATGATCTCAGGTCGCTAAACCAAAAAGGTTGAATTCTTGGCTATTTAATTACTTATCTTGGCACTAACTCCGAATTATAAATATAAAAGAACACGCAACGATCAGCTTAAATGCAAAGGACACATAATATCCTTAAATGTCAACTGATGGTCAAGTTTCATGTCCGTACTGTGAATCGAAGTTTAAAGATAAAAACGAACTCTCCAAGCATATAGATAGAATTCATACCGATTCTGGTCTCCTTGAAGGTGACAAACGACAATGGTAATTTCCTGAGCGTAAATTAATATTTGTAGGGTAATACGATATACATATCAGCTTAATTCTCATTATTTGGATTCCCGTTACTAGTATCATCTGTATTTGTTTATTTTGCGATGAGCCCCTTAACTAAATTTAATCATATTTTATATGCTTTGAAATGAGGATCGTGAGTATCATCCAACCAATACATAACATTAGAAAAAACACATTTCATTAAATTTTCTTATTTTGCGACCTCTACGCTCTAATTCAAGTGAGTTCAGAAAAAGCTCTTTTTGTCAATTCTTTGGTTTGCTAAGACGAATGTTACTGCATATAATTGTCATCATCCCTGTCCTTTGATGTCACACTCCAATCGAGTATGGAACGATATTACCATAATCCATGATACAGCTGGTTTACCCAACGATCTTTGAACAGGACTTTACCGCTACCATTATGCATATCGCTATAATTCAGCTGATCACCTGGTACCGACACTGCGAAGAAATGAGAGTTCTTTCTAATCTTGCACTTACGACTTTGATCAAAGATAAATCAATTTAGTGTATTAGACCTGTTCAAGTCTAATATGGCGTTAGATGTAATTATTTCTTCATTTTGTCCAAACATCTGGTTCAGCTTAATTCTTAAAGGAATGTTTAATAACTTTCTTCATGAAATTAGTATTTACATTTTTTCACATTATTTTTTTCTGTAAATATGATATACATCATATAACGTTTTGACCCATGAAAATTGTTTTGCTTATGACCCCTAGGCCATTTGACTTATCTACCCCCTCCCGGTATGGTGATTTAGCATTTAATAACTATGAAAGACAAAAAATGAGGCAATAGCAAAATGAGAAAGGAAAAAAATGTCACCAAGTTAGAATACGTGCCTTCAAAAGGAAAAGAGGACCATACAACCTTATCTCCATCATTAGAACATGATATAGAGTGTCCACGTTGTTACAACATCATGACCTTGTGTTCTGATTTCGATAGCTTGTACTATATGTGTGAAGAGTGCGACTTCTGTCTGTACACAGTAAAGAAGTCACCTTAAATTATCTCACCTGATATGATATCCAAAACGACTTAACATACTGAAATCAGAAAGAGCTATTCTATAATGAAGAAACGATACAATACTTAGTAATTACTATATAAGATCTCCAAAGAACATATATTATAGTATAGGTATATAATACATATTGAAATGAAATCCCGGACAATCGGGACAAAGAGAAATTACATAAAACATGAGTATCTAAGGGACAGTGTTGGCTATAAATACCACGAATGCAGATCCTGTAATGTAAGAACCCAATTTAGTTGCATTATATGTGGATTCTGTTGGAGCTGTCACTGGAAAATCGAACAATTGGCAAAGATACCATACTACTTCTTAGCTGATACTATGACAAACGTAGATAATGAGGGCATCTTAGCCCGCCAATGAATTAAAAAACTTAGTTCAGCCTATCTCATCACAATTAGGAAATGAGATTCATTTATTAACAAGCATATTGAAATCTTCAGTCGTTTGCTCTTCGTTGTTGAGTGTTATTCTATAATTACTATTACCGATGCATCTCACATAGTCGTCAAACGCCCTATTTAACGAGTCATTAAGAATTGAAGATAATAATGGTGTCTCTATACCAAAATCCCTTCTATGCATGACTCTCTTGGGAACAATAGGTCCTTCAAGTTTATACTTTGCTGGGGTTAATTCCGTTGTTTCTTTCATTCCCTACCAAATTTGAATGAAAATAAGAGTCTAAAAGACAGTGAGTGTAGAATAGTTAACATAAAAATTTTGTTATTTGATTCCAGTATTGCAGCGAAATTTTAAGCAACTATTTATGATTATGAAGATGCTATGGGTTTTCTAAGGGGGAGTTACCCTTACAAGCTTTGCAAATCTAAGAAATCACGGACTTTCAATAGAACGATCACTTCAATTGTTTTTTTGAGATCGAGATACATCTGAAACAAAATACCTCCCGACCAGAAATTCAGCTGATCTTGGTCTCTGTAACATGCTGCCTTGTTTCTAAGGTCCTGTTTTCAAATACACACTCATGTGAAGGAACAGAAAATGCTTAAGAATTAGTTAGCAATGGCGTAGTATTAACAGCCAGTAGCATTAATATTCTCGGAAACCTACACGAGTATGGTGGTAAATAACAATGGACCTAAAAATACTGAATGTTAGTAATATGACCGAGATACCAAAAATAGAACATGAAAATCATTTCACTGGGGACTTTATGATGCGCAAGATGGCTGAGGATATTTCTTCGGAAGAAGAAATTTATTACGTGGAATTTAGAAGCGGCTGTACAACTAGACCACATATTCATATGTCTGAACAGATTCTTATCGCTACTGAGGGAAAGGGAACAGTTGTCTTTGTTGAAAAAATGGATATCAGTGACCAGAGAGGGAGTGCAAGAATACTAAACAAGGAATATGAAATCAAGAAAGGAGATATAGTTCGCGTTCCAGCAGGACTAATACATTGGCACGGGGCAATAAAAGGTGAGGATTTTTCACATATTGCAATAAGAAAGAAAACTAGTATTGGAAATATCTGGCTCTAACTGAGGATAGGTTAGGCTGAGAGAGGAGGATCAGATAAACCATACATACATGTAGAGTAATTTCTGAAAGTTACTACGCTTTGGCAACAATCGAAGCTCTTTACCATGTATTATGGCATTAGCAATAATGCCATTAGCAATACATGATGATGCGATGGAAGCACAACAGTTAACTACTTTAAATTACTATCAGACAGACAAGGCACCTAATCTTTCCGAGTTTTCTATAGTATTCCTTCAAATAACATTTCCTTTTTGTCTGTGTTAGTGCTGATTAATACATGATTTCTTGTTAACATTAAGAAAGATAAAACTGCATAGTGATACTAAGGTATGTCAGACAATGGAGACGGTTCTACAAAGCAAAACGAAGAAAGGGAAAATGAGTAAATAAAGGAGAACAAAGCAATAGCAATGTTGATTGCCGCAAATGACGACAGGTCTTTAATCACGATTGGTATTTGCAGTATTTGCAAAGTCTGAGTTTTTAATCAAATGTCGCTAATTTCTGGATCATTTTTATCTGGGATTTTTGAATAATAATAGTCGAGAGATAAGAATTGTATGACTTGGAAGGGAAAATGTATTTGTCATAAAGCACAAAAGCCCGTAGCAACTGGTCGTTACGTTAACGGTTATAAACGCTATCAACCATACGAAATATTCATAAGGTGGCCAAGATTGGGGTGTCCATGCTGAGGATATAGGTCGAAAACAAAACCTCGTGATTTGAAGTATGAAGCTAAACTGAGAGCAAGAAACAGGGAACTTACAACAACTCCTATTATCTCAAGGTGATAGAGATGAAAAGTGAATGTGTTCTTTATGATAAACAATATTACCTAATAGTAGTTCGCTGGTGATATAGATTATATTATGATTCAGGTCTTCTTTAGTAGGTAGAAGAAAATGCTTATCAATTTCTTCTTTATTTACTAATAAACAAGATGCTGCAAATATCTGATGTCAAGTATGCCATGCAATTTAACGAAGGTTGTAAGACTGGAGAGCGTGTAGTAGTTTTAAAGATGATTGCTGACTTTTATAACACCAATATAGGAAGGGTGAAGGGCTTTAAGGGATACCTCTTAAGGAAAAGTTTGAAAGATCAACTATCTATAGTTAACATAACATTCTGGGATACAAAAGAAGATATGGATTCTTATTACAATGGCAAAAATTACTCAGAATTTCTGGAAAAAATAGAGCCTTTGCTTGAACAATTACCAGAAAAAAGTGAACACAGCATATTCGATTTTAGGTTATCTTGATGAAAGAGAGATTAATACTACGCTAAATTCTTCCAGCGATTTCCACAGATTGTCTGCATTCGGACATTTATCCCAAACATAGATACATATTGGTGCATTCCGAAATTCAACAGAACAATCTAATCTAAATGCAAATAATATCTGTCTTCCACCAACAATTGTGCTACGAGCATCTCACATCAAATCACTATCTGCAATGCGTCACAAAATATTCATCTCAATCTTTTCGTTGGCAACTTTGTCAGTTCTTTCTGACTCCACGGTAGTCTCTTATGTCATAAATATTGCATATGCCGAGAGTGGTATGGGTAAAGACGTATTCAAAGTCATGGTGTCGATATTTGGCGTGACTAAAGAGACAGGTGACATTGTAGCAACTGTTACTGTTAATGGAAATTCTAGAATAAAATCATTTGATGTGGATTCAGCGAACTTGGAGCCTACATATGTCAATTCTACGCAGGAAGGTAGCATAATCGAATTCGTTACAACTTTTCCAGGTGTTGTAGTAAATTCAGAAGATGTTTACAAAGCATGTGTTCTGAAACTGAATACCATGGATCGCTATTGCGAAGAAGGACATAATTCTCCTGCAAAAAGGTCCGAGCTTGTAGATATTTCGCTGGAAAGGGCCACGAAGGTATCCGATTCAGGAAAGAAGATAAAGTTCAAAGATAACGGATAACTATAAGAGGAGTTGCAGAGTAGAATGGTTTTTGTATGTAATTATATCTAATGATTTTAGTTAGATGGGAATAGCCTCCTAAAGTAGTTAAAGATTAAGAACCCCGTTCATTGTTCCACGTCGGCCGAATATAGATTCTATCTTCTAGCGAAAAACATGCTTCATGATCGAAATGGAATATGTTATCTATGAAAAGAATCTTGAAATAAAAATAACCTCATCGCATGCACCAGTCTGATGGTAGATGATAGAGGCTAAAGTCATCTATTAACAATGCTATTAATAACTTTTAGTTTATACTCCGTTGATCAATGCTTACAAAGACATGATAAATGCAATACCAGCCAATCCTGTAGGTATTACAAATGCTATAGGGCTTGTTTTAATCTCATCACGAACATAATCAACAATAAAACTCTGACCTCGTTGAAGATTCTGTTAGTCTCCTACAACATATGAGCATCATCCAGTTCTTTTTCTAACCGTTCAGTTCTGTATTCAATCTAGCTTCGTCATCGTTTAATGAGACATCTACTTAACGGAGGGGAATATCATTACTCGACTATTTGATGTCCAATCTTGTAACAATATTGCAAAGGCTTCGTTTAGAAATTGCCCAGTTTAAGACCAAATTTGTTAAGATATTGCAGTAATCACACTTAACAGTATTCAGCACATAAATAATTATGAGAATTAAAAGTCGAACTGACGGATCTATTTATTACCTTCCAGTCAACTATCCACCTATCATTAATATTCTTTAAAAGGTTTACAATAATTTATGTACATAATTCAATTATTTTGAGTGAGTAAATCCAAAATAAACCATTTATACTCAGAATGTATATTAATCATGAAAGATTGTCCTATCCTGTAAGCGGCGTTGGAGATTGGGTATGAAAAAGCAGTCACGATTTAATCCTCTCGCCGAAGAACCCATTCCACGTTGGTATGAATTCTATAAGAGAGTTAAGCTACTTCCATGGTGGATCAGATACAATGTCGGGATAGCCAGAGAATCAATCCTGAAGGATAAAATTATAGAACTTTGTAATAATATGGAACTTAATAAGGCACATGCACAAAGGGTTATCCGACATGCTGTGTCCGAATTTTCAAAAAATGGTCTTGGCTCGGATTATTATGGATATCACAATATCAATCATGAATTGGAAGTAACCTATTTCACTTTACTTGCAGTAATAGGACTGCAGGAAAGGTACGAAAATAGATTCAATCAAAAAGACATTAAAACACTCTTTGTTGCTGCGCTCTTTCATGATTATGATCCACTAAAACGTTTTGACAAGCCTCATGAAGACGATGTCGAATCATTCATCAGAAGTGATGACAAAATTAGAAAACTTGTACGACCATTCAAAATAGATCTGGATATCGTTATTGCTTTAATCCATCGTACTGCATACCCATTCAAAGGTAGTATTGCAGAATATGCACGAAAAAGAATGTATGACTTATTTATTGAAGCTGGCATTCCTGAAAATGATATCAATACCCGAAATCATTATGAAGAACTAGGATGGTTCTTGTCAATTTGCGATCGTATTGCTGGTTATTGCTTAGGTAATTTTGAATATTCAAAGGAGTTGGCTAGACTTAATGCACACGCTATGGGATGGCATCCATCCGTCATAAATGAGCAGTCTGTAAAGTACTTTACGGCATTGAAGGAAGAAAAAAGCATGCTCGAGCCAGTACTTCAAGCGATACCTGAAGAGTTCAAGAAAAATTTTTATGATAACGTTGCTAGTTTCAGAGAGGCGTGGGAAAATGAAGTACAAATACGAGCTATGTTACGAAGAAAGGAACTGAATATAGTAACTACAGTGGAAAACACCGATGGTAACGTTCCCGCTAATTTAATTAATTCAATCATGAAAATGTATAAGGAAATTCACGCTCCCATATCTCCAAACGAAAAAGATTTCGGGAAATCTTTGTGTGCAAAGGAGACTATTTTGATTACACTCAGAACAAACAACCAAAATGGACATGTCGTTGGTTATGTAAATGGAGGACCACTCGAAAGATATAAGCTTCGACGAGGAACATGTGATGAAAATTTCGGCAGGAAGAATACTGTCTACATGGAATGGATAAGGATTAAACCTGAATACTGGGGAGAAACTGGCGGACACCTTCTACGGTCTGGTTTTCTCCAAGAAGCAAGTCGTCGTCGATATGAATTTGTTAGTAGTTATGTCCATAGGGATGTAATAGCGAGTAGAGTGAATAAAGGCGAATCTATTGAAATAGTGCAGAAATACGATCCCGATAAACTTGATTATTATAGAGCGAATCTGTCTAAATTAATGAGACCAATGCCTTCGGTGTGATTCTCGAAGGACGATTCACTTTCCTCAAAAATATACGAAAGGTCTTGGAGCTAAGTAAGAATTAGAGCGAGTGAGCAGATGTCAAGATAATCAGAAATACCTTTGAATTGAGGTGGGTTTTAGTAACTGAATTTCGTACGTCCATAGCCATAGACTTGACTCTGAAATTGTCTCTTTAGGAACCCTAGGTACTTTACGTCAAAGAAAGGAAATAATATGGATAGATGACTATACCCGTTCAATGACTGTATCTGGTCGGTCTTAGATAAGATTAATCTGTCTGGGTAGATCTAACCCTTTTTGGCGTAGTCTTTCAGACCCGTAAAGTCAATGGCAACCACCGGTTCATCACCCACAACCCAAGCATTGTGTCCAGGTGGAATAACGGCCGCATCTCCAGGGCCATATTCTTCTTCTGTTCCGTCATCCATTACTACCTTCACTCGTCCAGAAACGACATATTGAGTGTGAGGTGCTTGACAACTGTCAGTTTTCGCTATTGGTTTAACACATTTTTCCCAACTCCATCCAGGTTCAAGCGTCGCACGACCTATAACAACGTCTCCTAGATTTGCAATTTCTACCTTTCCATGATCAAATGAGCGTACTTCATCAGGACTGTCTAGGCTCTTCCTCTTAAGACTTGTCATAAACTAATCAATTATTAGATCATAATTTTAGTTATTAAGTAATTATGTCCGATTCGCAAGAATATCTAATGCCATGACTATAAGATGCGTGCAACATCATTCTCATTCGCAAATCTAGAACAAGCCAGCTCTATTTTGCTGACCTGACAATACGTAATCTATTCATCTAAAATACCCTGAAGGCAAGCAATTATCAATGCTCTATCCTGATGAAATCCATATAACTTTCGCTTCTGTTCGTCGAAAAACATTGAGGGTATGAATCCCTAACTTGGTAACATTAATCACGCCTTTTGTTTAATGACCTGATCGTTTTGTACATTAG
>JALZOS010000001.1 GCA_030913755.1 Thermoproteota archaeon
GTAATCATAGGGATAGTCTATAGCACAATTTCCAAACATGTTAAGATCCTTTACATTAATTCATTGTTAAAAGGATTGAGTACCGGTATTCTCGCCGGAGTGATCGTATGGGCAGTCCTCTTCCTCCCGATTAATTTTGCTGTGATGCAACCAACCCTTCAGCATATATTGGGCACATCATCTCAGACATCAGAAGATTATCTGTTTGCACAACAACTCCTTAGACTTTCGGATACCCTGTTATTCGGATCGTTAGCATTGCATATAGTGTTCGGTGGTGTAATGGGATTTTGCGCTAGGCTAGCAGTAGCAAATGCCTCTGTAATACATGACTAATTTATTTGGTTTATTAATCAACAATACGTCAAACCGTTCTACCTTTGCATATCTACAATTATTAACTATAAAATTTTAACGTGATATTATAGGGGTACACATTACAAAACCATTAAATATTTTCTTTAAATATTATCATTAATATTAGGATTAATGCTATAAGTGACTACTGGTTGACCAATAACAATAATAATTCCAATGAAATCAAAATTCCCTCGGTAGAAGAATTACTAAATCGAGCTTTTGAAGAACTGAGAGTCAGTGAAATCAAAATAAGGAAAGATGCCTTAGTAATTATGAAAAAGGCCTTTGGCAATACAGCCAATCCTACTGATCTTTGGCTTGATATCATGAAGGCTATTGTATTGTCGTGTGAAGCTAACCATTACTCTTTTTCTAAATCAGAACTTTGCGACTTTTTGACAATTGGTTCTAAGGGGTTGGATTTCAGTAAAGAAGGCCAAATATCAAACGCTGGAGGTCAACCCCCGACCAGATTGATAGATGATGCAATCTTAAGCATCTATAGGGATATAATGGAAAATCATGACAACTCGAACGAAACACTGAAATCTAATTATCCGAAGCTAGTTCTCAATATCGCTTCGATTGTCCATAAGGGCGCTGATCTTAATGAAGAAAGAGTCGGCGTTTACGGTCTCGAAAGATATTATCAGAGAAATAAGACTTTAGCGGTAGATAAAATTATGAGTTTACCGATAATATTAGACGCTCAATCTCAATATGTTACCAAAGGGGATGATAGTATACCTGAAAAGGAACGAACAGAAATAATTCGCAAGTCAAAATCAGACGGTCTTACAAAAGCTCATAGAAAGGAACTGACTAACAGCCTCAGTGTTTTGACACATAGGAAGAAAAAAGAATTAGAAGAATTACTGATGAAAATACCGGATCAAGACTATAAGAAGATTGCAGATCTGTGTATAAATTATAGTAAATTGCAGAAATATTCTAAATTAGTAGGAACAAAGGAATTCAGTCCGGAAATAGAAAGAGAATTAGGACGAAAGCTAACGGACAGGCAACTCCAACATGCAACAATTTCAATCAGGAAGGTGAAGATCTATATTGAAAATGTTCTTGATGGGAAATTCTTACCTCATGGATCACACGGCATAAACCATGTTAAGCACAATCTAGAATACGGATATCAACTCATGGGTCTAATTAAATACAGGAGAAGAAAACACGAACCTACATAATTAGTAGGATCAAGTTTAATGTATATTATGTTCTGTAAATTAGTAAGGTTAACTAATTTGATCTTTTTTTAACTGCCGATGTAGAATACAAGAAAACAGAAAGGATCAAATTTCAGATAAATTGACCGAATCTGAAGCTAAATAAAAAGGGAATTAGGAAAGAAACAGGATTCACATTTAAGGAGTCCTCGTCCGATCTTGTGATGCAGCCGGCTTAATCATCTGTTTTCTTGCCATGAACAACAATAATACACCAAACATTGTCAGTATAATAGCAAGGCCCTGTGCTCCTCCGTGAGGAATTGCAATGAAATAAACAATAGAAAAAACGATACATGCAATTCCCTGTAAAGTGTATTTCAACGTGTCGCACAGCTTTCCCTTCTTCCCAATTAGTCCTATGACAAAAAAAACTGCCGTGGGATAGATAGTCAATAGAACGAACTGGTCTATGTCTATTCCATTATGAGGCAAGATTACTTATGTCAGAACTATATGTATGGAATAATATCTAGATTTCCTTTCATTTCCCAGGTACATCGTCGTGAATTTCTGCTGCAGTTCCAGTTTCAAGAAGCGACCTCGCATTCTCAAAAGGCAAGATAGCAACATCTTCCTCCACAAATGGCCCATACTTGGTCATATCAACTCCCATAAACTGCTCAATTGGTCTGAGAAATCTAACTATTACTTTTTTTGAATGTACTAACTGTGAAATAGTTTTCAGCATTTTCTCACGCCCCTCCGAAGATGCTAGCATAATAGATTCTTTCTTTCTAAAAGCATCTAAATTTCCCTCCAAAATGTACTTTTCCTCTTCAGTCAATTTCGAATATTCTTCAGTTGCGAGAGCGTACGGTAATAGGGTACCTTCATTGACTTTATAACAAGCTAGTTTTTGACATCTTATTTCAATTAGTAATTTTGTCGCTAGTGCAATCAACCGGATCAATTCATCTCTTATCTTTGATTCTATGCTCTCGTAGCTTCGTAGAGACTCTATCCTTATGAACTTGGCAATTGTCTTATAAGTATCCGGAGGTAACTGTTGCAAAGTTGGAATTTGAACTTCCTTTAGGAGGAGATCTGTTACAAAGCTCAAATCCATCGTCTCTGACTCTCCGTTTCTATCCATGTTCTTGCTTTCTTCTGAACTTTCCACTACTGATCGACTCATTTGTTATTTAGACTGAAACTTAATACTGTTAAGCTTTATAAGATATAACTTTTTTATCAGCTATTCTGCAAATCTCCTACTGTATTTGAGGAATCCATTTTAAAACTTAATTATAGGACTATGATAAAGAAAGAAGATTCCAGTTGCCTTATAGAGTTGTTGATGGAAGAATCGAACCTTTATCTTACACAAATCAAGAAGTATTACAAAGACTTGAAGGCGATGGAATAAAATTCCTAGATCTACAATTTACTGGTCTATTCGGAAGATTTCATCATACTACCATAGCTTCAAATATGTTTAGAAAGGAGGATTTTGAAGATGGATTACCTAAACTTGATGGGTCTTCTATTAAGGGTTTCACTGAAATACATGAATCAGATTTAATAATACGTCCTGACTCCTCTACATATGCGACTGTTCCATGGATGCGGGAATATCCCACAGCCAGAATGATATGTGACATTTTAAGTGGAGGTAAGACGAGAGGACCATATCCAAAGGATCCGCGGGGTATTGCAAAAAAAGCCGAAAAATATGTAAAAGAACAAGGCTATGATATTTCATATTGGGGTCCTGAAGTAGAGTTTTTTGTATTTGATAAACTCGCAGTAAATACATTAACTCCGTCACACGGTCAAAGTTACGAAATAACATCAAGAGAAGCTCCTTGGTCAACTGATAACGTTGGGTATGCCCTAAGATTGAAGGAAGGCTATCTACCGAGCGCACCAGGTGATACCCTGATGCAATATCGTAATGAATGCGTGGATGTTTTAAGTAACAAATTTGGCATAATTTGTGATGCACACCATCATGAAGTTGCAACTGCTGGCCAGTGCGAGATAGATATTCGTTACGATAGCCTTGTTAACGCAGCAGATTCTGTACAGAGTTACAAATACATCGTCAAAAATATAGCGAAAGAACATAATATGATAGCAACTATGATGCCAAAACCAATTTCCTTGGATAATGGCTCAGGAATGCATGTAAACGTAAGCTTGTGGAATGGAGGGCGTAATTTGTTCTACGACGCAGATGATGAGTATGCTGAAATGTCTGAGAATGCACGATACTTTGGTGGTGGAATCATAGATCATGCAAAGGCTTTAGCAGCAATAGTGGCTCCAACTACGAATTCCTACAGAAGGTTAGTTCCTGGATATGAAGCTCCCGTTTATATTGCATGGAGTACAGGAAATAGGTCCGCAATAATAAGAATTCCTGCCCATTATAAAGGGAAAAAGTTTGCAAACATGAAGCGGATTGAATTCAGAGCTCCCGATCCCTCCTGTAATCCTTATCTAGCCTTTTCGGCTATCGTAGCGGCAGGACTTGATGGTATAAAGAGGAAGAAATCTATAGGTGATCCGGTTGATGCGGATATCTTCAAGATGACAGAATACAGAAGGCAAGACCTTGGTATCCAGCAGCTTCCTGCAAGTTTAAGAGAAGCATGTGAAGAATTACAGAATGATTCTATTTTTCTGGAACCATTATTTGGTAAGGAAGTGATCGCCAGCATAGTTGAGCACGCAAAGAATGAGCATATGGAATTGGCCGTAAGACCACATCCTCATGAATTTGCAATGTACGCTGATATATGATGAGTAAAATAGGAACATAATCAATTACCATGCTATGTATAATTAAGGGTATGAAAAGATAGGTAGCGGTTAGATAGCTGGGCGTTAATCAAGATTGATTACTCTGGCAGCTATATGATTCGTGGGTTAGTTTCAATATTTTGTTTACATCTTTTAAAAATTCATGTTCTACATTTTGAATCTCTGCAATAACATTCACGAGACCTCCTATTTATTCTTGAACGAGTGCTACATCTAAGGGTGTACAGAATGGACTTTGCGAGACCTTGCTGTAAATAACTTGTGTTAGTAAGAATGATGTTCGCCCTTATGAATGCGCAAGCTGGAAAGCGACTGAAATGTATCATTACACTTATCGCATGTCCATCGATGTAGTCTTGCTTCTGCGTAGGTAACGTATGATGCTTTATTGATCTTATACATATAAGTTTGCAAGTCGAAGTTTATGGAGTTGGGTATGTTAACGCATTTAGTACGAGTCATATTCAACCACACTCCTTGGTTTCAGCATTAGTTGATCTTGTCCCATGCCTTCCGCACTGCTAAATTTTTAGAAAAACATGTATATCTTCTTTCTGAAATATTCAATCTTTAGCTTGGAGCAGTCATGTTACCTGTCACAGGTGATGCAGTGGTCAAATTACTTGCCGTCATATTAGAACCAGTCATGTTTCCCGTTTGATAAGTCATATTGCCTGCGGACATAGATTGATTTCCTGTCATGTTTTGTGCTGTGGCACCAATTGTTGTTGCTAACACTAAGAACAATCCAAATGCTGCCGTTCCAAGTAATATCATTTTATTATTCATCATAACGTGTTAATCATCGACGCTTAAAGGTCTTGTGCAGCGAAATGGACAAAAATTAACGTGATATCTACAATTATTTACTACATCACCGTAACGATTATAGATATATACCAATTATAGTCTCATAATATTGAATTTTGGTCAGATTATGAATAGGGCATCAACTTATGTAGATAACTCTATCTCATGTATGGAATGGGCCATAAAATAATCATCACGAGTACGTTCGGGTAGAGGAAGAGGCCATGGTTTCCTGATCTTGTTTGTGTGACATTAACTCCACTTGTACAACATTGAATGTAACTGATGTTTGCTTTAATGTATGTTAAAGTCTACGATGGGAAGGTTTAGAATAGCAGCGGGCAGGGCTGACTTCAAATGCCGTGTTTGCAGCATGGTAGTTCAGGTTTCTCTAAAATAATAGTCCTTGCACTATTCTTCTCTTGGGGATGGAATACACAAC
>JALZOS010000016.1 GCA_030913755.1 Thermoproteota archaeon
GTCCTTGACACTATATGTAATCTTGTAGTCTCCTTTCGGGAATGGTTCGGACTGAGTTAAACTCACCAACAGAAACAGTTCCGTATTTTTCTGATGTGATATTACCTTACTAACAGGTAATGATAGATTGAATAACTGTTTACTACTTGCTCAATTTGCCCTTAACATTGGAATAACAGGATAAGCTCAGGTAGGTAGGTATTAGGCCCACTACGCGAATGTCACCATTGTAACTAAACTACTGGCTGGAAAAGTATAAAATAGTCGGCTAGAATTGAAGGTTAAATGTTACATATCAATACATATCGTATTAGGGTAATTATTGCAACACTCTCTTTAGTCACAATGAGCTCAGCCTTTATTCAAACATCTTTTAGTCAAGAACCAACTTCAAATTCCAGTCTTAGTGCCAGCGCCACTCCTTCTCAAATGAAATACGAAACCGCTAAAGAGCAGTTCCTCAAGGTCTGGGATACATTAGAATTTGAACCACGAGTGGCTACATTTGTGAATGGATCAGAAGTGATAGGGAATGGTCAATATCAAGAACATTCTAATGTTTTCGCTCCTGGCGAAGATATTGTTCTGTATGTGCAACCGATTGGTTTTGGTCACAAACAAATACAAGGACAAAATGGAGAAAAATTGTATTCGATGAACTTTACGGCAGATATTGTTCTAAGTACGACAAATGGCACTATTATAGGTGGAGGGCAGGATATTCCTATTTCGAAACTCATCTCAAATTATCGTAATACAGAATTATTCGCTACACTAACGCTTACGGTACCCCAAGATGCGTCTATTAAAGGAGATTATATATCCAAATATACTCTGAAAGATCAAACAACAGGGAAAAGCTTCGATATAACCAAAGATGTTACTATTTCTTAGCTTTTTATCACAGAGGAGCTCTTTCAGCTTGAACTGTTATGACAGCAATCTTTCCACTCACAAGTAGCACCATTATTTTTTCACAAGTAGTACCATTAATCCTGTATGCGTGTTCCAGAGGTTTTAGGTTATCAATCAAATACCGATAAGCTATTGATGATTTGGACACTTGCAAATTAAAGTGCTGTCTCCATAAGTCTATACATATGGAGTTCCATTTTTTGTTGCAATAGCCAAGAATAGTTGCAATGACTCTTGATCTGCAATCACTCTTAAAGCGGTCGAAGGCATCCTGCTCATTTTGGTTATTGACAAATAGCCAGAACAGTGTTAAAAAGAATCTAGAGAATGATTATGAAAAATGATCTAGTAAAAGGGATTTTTATTACCATTCTGACAAGGATTGTGCATCGTAGAATAAGATATAAGCCATCTAAGTGATCAGGCCTAATTTTGTCAATGGGCGAGTAAGTTATTTAGTTAATAAATCTTAGTTAGTATATGAAAATCGCACAGTTAAAAAGACAAAAACTTTCTTTGAAACGGATACTTTTAAGGGTAATGTAAGTTTTATGGATATTAGACAGAGGTCTTTCCCAATTTTTGATACTTTTGTTTGTTGACACTACTGATGCGCACCTTTGTTAGACAAACAAACTACTTGTCTTAAGAACTAATCAAGTTCCAGGAACTGGTTGATAATTTACAGAAGGTGTGTTATCGTTAGTAATATCTAACTAACTTGACCTTGGATCGAATAAGATACCATGGACCAAAATATTGTTTTGAAATAATGCTTGACTGACATTTTTACGCCATTCTTTACAGACAAACAAAGGAGACAGTAGGAATTCTTACTAGAAAATGAATCCAGATCCTTTAATACACTGTCTCAATATGAATTCAATAACAACCTGAATTAAAATGTTCAAGAGTTTATTCAAGAAAATGGACAGCATATTTGGTATTCAGGAAGAATCAGACATTCGACCTGAAGAAAAATTCTTTTTTGATATAGTTGGCTATTCTGACATAAAGAAATTGTTTATGAAATCAATAGTATCAAAAGAACCTGTACACATACTGTTGACAGGTCCCCCCGCCTCCTCGAAGACGGTCTTCTTGTTAGAAATGGCTGAAGAACTAAATGATGCCTATTACGTAGATTCTGTGGGTGCTTCAGGGCCTGGCCTAGTTGGACACCTGTTTGAAAATGATACCAAATACCTATTAGTTGATGAAATTGACAAGATGAAAAAGAACGACCAAGCGGCTCTGCTGAATGTTATGGAGACAGGAATTCTTTCAGAGACCAAGTTAAAGGGAAAAACTAGACAAAAGAAGATGAAATTGTGGATTTTTGCTGCAAGTAACGAAGCTACTAGGTTAATACCACCATTAAGGTCAAGATTCATGGAGTTGCATTTAGAAGAATATAGTTTTGAAGAATTTATAGAGATTACTAGTAGACTACTCAAGAAGAGGTACCATTTAGAACGAGCGATAACTGAAAGAATAGGATATTCTGTGTGGAATAAAATGAAATCTAAAGATATTAGAGACGTAATAAAGATTGCAAAGCTTACGAGATCGCTTTCTGATGTAGACTGGCTAGTAGATGTACAAATGAAATATGGACGGAAAAAGGATTCTTTGAATTAAATTCCAGGAACGAGTCAATCATCCAAGGAGGCCCAAGGGCGCTGCTATTCCGATAGTTACCAATATGATAACGATCGATCATTGGTAAAGTTAGGTTCAATTTATATCAATCAATTCGATCTAGCGGGAGGCTTACTATTGGGAAGTGTGTTATACGACATTCTTCAACATTCATTATTTACAGTCCTCTTAAGTTATGAATCACCAATCAAATAAAAGGATCCATTCTGCAAAATAAGAATTGCAGATGTTTTAATGTCTTAACGCATTGGGATCTCAAGCTCCACTCGCAAATAGAAAATCAGAAGCTCTGTGTAAATAGTTACTTATTGTGCCAAATTGATCAAAATAAGACCTATAAAAAAAGTATTGGAAAACCGCTTAGGTTATTCCTAGATTCGGAAATGCAGCCACACTGATTCCAAGTTCACCTTGTATCTTTCTTATTTTGTTGGCATATTCTACCATCTTGGGATTGTCTGCTTGGACCTTTGCTATTCTATATCCTTTCCACGCCTTGCGCAATGCACCCCAACTTTGTCCAACGGTAAAAGTAGAGCTTGTCGATTGTGTAGTTGCTTGCTGAACAGACATTATTGCTGACATTATATGAGATAGAAATAAAGTAACTACTTACGGTTCGGTGTTAAAGTTCTCAAATAGGAAGCTAAAAAATTATTCATAAGTTTCGAACAAATAATTGAATTCCCTAAGTATTTAGTTGCCAGATTGAAAAATGTATAAGATTCATCTTTTAAAGAATTAAAAGTTGAGAATTGCCTCTCCGACGTTAAACTTCAATAGCACTCTCAAAGCTATACGTGAATACCCTTTTGCTAACATACAGCAGGTACGTTTTTCCATCGATTTTCATTTCTTCGGGTCTCTATTTATTAGGACCAAACTTTATAGGTAATCTCAATTTTCATTAATCGTTATCGACATGTAGGAATGCTCCTGAGAGCATAAAAAAAACAACTAGAGAGAGAAGCTAAATTCAGGTTGTGCTGCCGGCCATCTCGGAAGGGCACCCATAATTCCATTTTAGAAAACGTGAATTTATAGCTGAAATGTGGTCGCTCTGCAACTTGTCACATAAGGGCGCATGACGGGAGTTACCACGAGAGCCTCAGCCTCCTGACCTGAGATACAACATAGCTCTCATAGCACACCACTTCTCCATAAACCAAGAATAGATTTTACGCACCGTATCACTAGCGATATGACATTAATATTATAGATCAAGATTTAACGTA
>JALZOS010000042.1 GCA_030913755.1 Thermoproteota archaeon
AGTAGGAATAAGAATGCAATGAGTTCTCATACTAAAGGTGTTCGCGATCTACCAAAATATGATTTGACGTTAGGACGATACAAGTAGTAGATTATGATACCATTTATGATTATACCGACTATACTTGCGGTATTTCCGCCAGCAATAGATGCCACATTCACGATTATTGATATAATCGTAATTATTAGTGTAATAATCCAAGCCCATCCTGCTCCTTTGAGAAGACCCCACGATACAACAAGGCTTGCGATTCCAAGGAGTATGAAGCCGATTCCTCCTACCAGAAAAACAAGGCTTATGATTGCAAGGGCTGTGAAGCCGATTCCTCCTACTATAAAAAGAATACCACTAATTATCATAAGTATTGCTATGATTGTAATTCCTATCGGCCTATTTCTCTCCAATTGGTTCCTTTCTATAAGAAAACAGACCAGCATAAAAGTTTTTTTCATAGGCGCGTCATTTTTGAAATAGTAGATATAAGCACTGTCTCGTCGATACCAACACTAAAGCAAAAAGACACCAATATCAAATAAAAATCACATAACAATCCACATCGCAGCTTGAATGCGGGCGTTGAGCCATTTGGGGACACTTCTGCCGTACTCTGCCATTTCCTATGGTCATATGGCATTCTTGGGTAGTTTCTGAATACGGGCATCTACATTGAGAGATACCACATCATACTCTCATACTTACTTTGAATACGGGTGAATCCCACCACCTATCATTCAGGCGTCGGATCTTCAGGAGAAGTAAATGTCCTCATGTCAGAACCAAAATGATGTTGTTGCTTCGATTCAGCCAAAATCAGTCAGAAGAGGTGTTTTTGACATGAATGGCTACGAGTTCGAAAATTGGGGGCTATGTGCATCATGAATGTTTTGAGGACGACTGATCTCGTTAGACGTGAGACTGATTCCGGCATGCGAGAAAGCGTATTAACTTCCAATAAAGCGATTAATACTACCTTGACGTATCAAGTATTGTATGGTATCAGCACTTGTACTAATTAATTGTCATTTTCCATTTGACAAACAAATTACTGAAAAACTGAAAAAATTATCTGCGATTTCAGATGTTTACAGAACACAAGGAGTCTATGATTTAATTACAAAAATTGTATATTCTTCCGAGAAAGAATTTAAAGAAACCATGACAGGCATTACTAGAATAGATGGAGTAAACTCTACACTGACTTTGTTAATAGCTGACAAGCGCGAACTGATAGCAGAAATGAAACCTATCACCTTAAATGCAAAGTATACATAATATCTTCATATGTCAACTGAAGGTCAAGTTTCCTATCCCTAGTGTGACTTGAAGTTCAAAGATAACGATGAACTCTTCAAATATATGGACATAGTTCATACCGGTTCTGTTCTCCATTAAGGTGACAGTTCTATTCAAAATTACAGGTACTATCAAGATTAGGGATGCTATATTAGGAGAGTAAAGGATGGTAGGTACGAATTGGATCTGGAGAAGTTTTACTTTGCCAATTATCTCAACTTATCTGACAATGTACCCCAGTCATATTAATTTCGTTGGTAGGAATTAATGTGTTAATGAAACTTCGATGTACACGTCATCAGGGATCTTCAGACGCATGAGCTGACGGATGGATCTATCATCTGCCCCTAAGTCGATTACTCTTCTATGGATTCTTAATTCATATTTATCCCATGTATTGGTCCCCTGACCACATGGAGATTTCCTTGTGACAACTTTCATTTTCTTTGTCGGAAGGGGAAGAGGTCCTCTAAGCTTGATGCCATTTTTTTCACCAATTCCTTTTATTTCCGAACAGACACTTTCTAACATAGGTAAATTGGCGCTGGTGAGTTTTATTCGTGCTTGTTGTGCCATAGGATAGAATCACATGTGTTAATTCGTGCTTTACTTCTTTGCGCTAGGATCGTGCTTTTCGATTATGGCTTTAACCACACCTGCTGCTATGGTCGTTCCCATATCTCGCAAGGCAAATCTCCCGATTTCTGGAAATTCTTTAAAAGTCTCAATCGCAAGTGGCCTTACTGGTTTAATCCTCACTATCGCAGCATCGCCTGTCTTCAGAAACTTTGGCTTGTCTTCAGTTGCTCCACCTGTCTTTGGGTCTATTTTTGCCACGAATTCTGAAAGCGTTGCGGCTACTTGAGCTGTGTGAGCATGTAGCACTGGGGTATATCCTGGAGCCATAGCAGTTGGATGATGTATCACGATTATCTGTGCTTCAAATTCTTTTGCCACTGCGGGAGGATTATTGACTGGCCCGATAACATCTCCACGTTTTATGGATTTCTTGTCCACGCCTCTGAGGTTAAAACCAATGTTATCTCCGGCTTCTGCTGATTCCATTTGCGTGTGATGAGTTTCTATAGATTTTACTTCTCCCGTTACGCCAGAAGGCATCACTATTACTTTCTCATTTGCCCTCAACACTCCAGTTTCCACTCTTCCCACTGGAACCGTACCGACACCCGTGATGGTGTAAACATCCTGAATTGGAATTCTTAAAGGCTTGCCGATCGGTTTTTCTGGTGGATCAAACATGTCCAATGCATCAGCAAGCGTTGGTCCTTTGTACCATGGCATGTTTTCAGATTTCTTGACAAGGTTATCTCCCTTCCAACCCGATACTGGGACAAAGTTGATCTTTGCAGTGTTATACCCCACGAGTCTGAGCATTTTTTCTACGGTTTCTTTAACTTCTTTGAACCGTGCTTCTGAGTAATTGGAATCATCCATTTTATTTAATGCCACAGTCATCTGTCCTACACCCAAGGTTCTTGATAGGAAGGCGTGTTCTCGTGCCTGCCCTCCAGGGTCTGTAGCAGCTTCAGTTTCGCCAGACTTTGTGGATACGACCAAAATAGCTACATCAGCTTCTGATGCGCCAGTAATCATGTTCTTAATGAAATCCCTATGACCAGGTGCGTCTATCAAAGTGTAAAAATATTTAGCGGTTTCAAATTTCTGGAAAGCAAGATCGATAGTGATACCTCTTTCTCTCTCGTCCTTTATGCTATCAAGCACCCAAGCATACTTGAAGGTATCTCCCTTTCCAGTAGCTTCAGATTCTTTTGCAAAAGCATCTATAGTTCTCTGGTCGATCACCCCCATATCGACCAACAAATGACCGACGATAGTGGATTT
>JALZOS010000073.1 GCA_030913755.1 Thermoproteota archaeon
CCATTGGACCCATCTTGTAAACGGTAGGCATTACATCGACAGTTATCCCATTCCGGTTTAACGCTTCGGTAGTTGATGGCCCTACTGAAGTCACTATTACGTTTTCGTTTAAAGAAGACAACAAGGATTGTCTGTAATTATGGATATCTGCTACCTTCATCAGTTCGAATACCGACGGCGGACTTGTAAAGGTTATTACATGAACAAGACCACCCGCTATGTCGTTAAATAGTTTTAGAATAGATTCGATTTTCGGTTTCAAGTATTTGTATCCCATTTGTTTCAAGATGGTATCTGCCGTTTCATCAAGCGATAAAGAGTAGGAATACGACGATAGCTCCAAAACACTAGAGCCTTCAGATTCTAATTCCATTTTGAAAGTTCTGTTACTGGTTCCATGCCATATGATAGCAATTTTTTTGTCTTTCATATCTCTGCTTTTTAGCAATTTCAGTATTCCCTTTTCAGTACTTTCATCCGGAAAGAGATCTGTGGAGATTCCAAAAGTGCGGAGTATGTAGGATGGCTTATCGCTCCTTGAGATTACAGTAGAGTCACGAATAACTGTGATAAGTTCTTCTTTCACCCCCAAATTTGAAGCAATCCTAAAAAAATAATGAACACTCGGACCGGTCATGAAGACAAAATAGTCAATCCTTTCTCTAAGGACAGAATTAATAAAAATATTAACCTCATGAGAGATTGGTTGCGCATTGGTAATTCCTATCGTGGGAACGATATACGGAATCCCACCAAATGCCTTTATTAGGTGGGCAAGTTCGGTTCCTCTTCGACTACTGGTAACTGCTACGGTTAAGTTAGATAATGACACGGTACTGAATTCCCTGTAAGGAAATAATATAGAAATGGAAATTATGTGGTGTTTGGGCAAGATACGAGATATAGAGATATAACCCCTGCTTAGGCAGAATGGTACTATCCGAAAACATACTATCAGATTATTCTCTAGCTTTCAGTCTTAATATCATTTACCTGACGTTTGCTTAGGATACTATATGCAGTCGGTGTATGGACTTTTCTCTTCATTCCACCAATTAGATTAGGTAGTCCGTTCGCCCGTCAAATGCCACACACCAATTTTCCGTTAATGTAGTAATGACTTAAACTTTATTGATCTTTAATAAACCATTATTTGCGTCTATTACCGCTTCAAAGTGATCCAATGCTCCCTGTAATTGATCCCTATTAATGGTCTGGGCTAAGGGTATGCCTGCAATAGCACATCCTGATGCAGTAGTGATATCTACTTTAATAGTACATATAATTCCCGACGGCGCTACACCATTTGTTTTTAATGCAAATATGGAATAGGCACCTACACTACTCCCTATTGCATGTGGAAAAATCAAAATACTGTTCTTCAGAGAGACTCCAGTTAACTCATGTAAAGGATCAGCAATTACACCAGTATGGTTATCAACTGCCGACAGAAAATTGATTGGGTTCTTTGTATAAATTATTCTTCCCTCGCCAATTCCACCGACAATTTTTCTACACTTGATATACTCTATCAAACTATTTCAGATGCTCTTTCAGAATGGTTTTCAAATCTTTCAGACACACTGGGATGCGATTAAACTTGTTAAAGTAATAAGATCCCTTTATACTGTTTGTGATTATTCCATCATATTCGTCTCTGGTTATCAGAGGAGTAAGGCATGTGCAGGCATCACAAATTAAATTTCCTCCAGCATTCTCGATTTCCTGAGCTATGCCCAACTTGAAGGCCTCGCTGTAAATGGCACGGGGACAAAAGATCATGCAAGGTTTTGAGAATTTCTTGCCATCTATACTCTTTGATATCAATTTTAACTCATTCATGCCTAGTTGAGGACTCCCGAGTGCAATAAGGTCACCGCTATCTGTCGTGTTCAGCTCATCTCTAACACTGTCCATTTCCTTTTTTCCAAACCCAATTTTTTCACTATTGGTTTCTGCTTGGGTGAACATGCCACAAGAGCCAGAAGTCCCAAGTGCAGCGGATAACGATTTAGCCTTCATTATATTCAGGTCCTTCCCATGACAACCCAGAGATACGCAACTTTTGCTTATCGTAGTACCTGTGAAGTAACCAAGAAAGCCATAATCCAACTCATTTGAGAGCGTCATATCAACTTTAACTTGGGCTGTTGGTTGTCGTAGCTCCGCATTATGAAGTTCTGAGTATGGCGCTTTTCCGGTAATAGCACTAGCCAATGCACTGAGGGCACTTTCCTTATTCGTTAGCAATCCGTACACAGAGTTGGCCATAATGGCCGCGCTGCTTTCTGCAAAGCTCACTGAGGTACCCTTTTGCGGTAGATCGAAGATTTCGTATGGAACGCATGAAAATGATGGAAAGATTCCCATCTTCATATACGACTCTACAATACTTGTTTGCCTATCTTGAAACTCCTGAGAAATATTTGATTTCTTATGTTTGTCGTACCCCATTGGATTTAGCGTAGTTTGTACTGAAACTCTGGCATCTTTGCTAAAATCCGTCAGAAATTCAAGCCCCGCATCCCCTATCGTATTGTAATTAACCCCCGAAACGTGAGCCCATTTTATTCTCACTAATTTTTCAGCTTCCGTGGCTTCTCCTATTGCCATCAATATCTTATATGCAATTGAAAGCGAAGAGCCAAATTCTCCATCAAGTGCCTTCTCATCTTGTTTAGAAAGATGCACTACACATATTTGAAGTGGGACGTATTTATTATAATGCCGGATGTCCTAAGGCGGTTATTCGAATAGTTTGTGAAAAAGGGAAAACAAACTAGTGCGAATCCAGTCCATGTGAATTCACCTTATCATTGGGGCGTCTTAATTCCTTTTTTTCTAGTTCGAATCTATTTCCTTGACTGTATGTATTATTCGTTCAGAACTCGTAGATGAAGCCTTCAGAAGATGGATCCACAAAGAAATGGAATAAATAGAGTGTTTGAAAAGTATGCCTATGGAATGTGCTGTATACGATACCTACGTTACAAAAAAAGACGGGAAGACAATGCATTTTGATGTAATAGTTGAAGCATCTGCTCCACACGAAAAGGCCATAGAGTATGGAAAAGAATTTCTGAATACTGTGGGGCAAGGAGCGCAGAAAATGACTCAAGAAGAGTGCCAATTCTGTCATATCCAGGAGGCCCCAGCTATGGTGGAGAATGGAATTAAAGAAAAAGGATTCTTTATTCAAAAGATGGAAGGTTGTCCATAACCAAAACTGAATTTTTTTCTTTCTGTTTTACATCATATTTCACGAATTAATACCAGTCTAAAGATCATTATCCAATGTTAGTTATAAGATCTTAGTGTATATGTGAAAAAAGATTCACGGAATAAATTATTAGGTGACTCAAATAAAATTCATAAGACCTGATGGAAAGAAGAATATTAGTCGTTGACGATGAAACAAAGACAACGGATGAGATAAGGGAAGGGTTAGAAAATTCTGGTTATTCAGCAGACATATGTAATGATCCTGAAACAGTATTGTCCAATTTCAAATCAGGAATTTATGATCTCTTGATTCTGGATTTAGGATTACCACACATAGATGGATTTACCCTATATGAAAAAATAAGAGATCTCGATGGTAAAGTAAAGGTATGTTTTATGTCTGATTCAAATGTGCACGATGAGGAATTCCTTACACTGTTTCCAATTTGGAATGCACGGGATTTTTTTCACAAACCATTATTGATTAGGGATTTGATTGAACATATTAAAGAAACAGAGGAAGAGATTCGATCTGAATTTCGCTAAAATTAACAAATCTTGAGCTTCTTGGCTTAGGTAATTTAGGATACTTGCGTAGTCCTAATTGCTGCATCATGACTATTGATTTCTCTGATCATTGTCAGAAACGCTCTATGTGGAGATTCTTCAATCACTCTCCGTATCAGCAAGAGTTATGGTAAATATATGTCAATTTAACATCTGTTAATAGGACTTTTTAATCTAAGCTAAATGCAATAGTTTCACTCCGAGAGATTAAATCTCTTTGTCGTAAAGATAACAAGATACACAGTGTTTTTCTTCAACTTCCCTTTCCCGTGGTTCAACCTTACAGATATCCATGGAATAGAGACACTTGTGGTAGAACTTACATCCCTTCTCAGGCAAAGCACTATCTTCGGTCTTGATGGGGATGATTCTTTCCGCGGAAAGATTTGATAGATCAGGCTCTGAAACAGCTTGGATCAGAGCCTGCGTATATGGATGAAGAGGCTTTGATAAAACTCCTTCTACTGGTCCCATTTCGACTATTTTTCCAGCATACATTACAGCTATTTCATCTCCGATATACCTAGAGGTAGCCAAGTCGTGAGTTATATAGAGATAAGTTATTTCGCGCTCATCACTTAATTTTTTCATAAGGTGCAATATTTCAGCTCTAATCGAAACATCTAACATTGACACAGGCTCATCTGCAATAATCAATTCCGGCATGAGAACCAATGCCCTAGCTAGGGCTACTCTCTGTCGCTGACCTCCTGATAACATATAAGGGTACTTCGCAGAAGTCTCTCTAACGGGATCCAAGAAGACATCAGCCAATGTCTTTAACACAATTTCGATACGTTCTTTATTTGAGTAATGTTTATAAAATATGTCCAGAGGTTCTTTTACGATGTCCAAAATTGTCATCCGGGGATTAAGAGAGGTGTACGGATCTTGATGAATCATTTGTACTTTCTTTCTGAAATCTTTTAGCCCCTTCTCTGACTTATTCGTAATATCATTTCCATCAAATATAATCGAACCAGAGTCAGGTTCCACTGCTCTTAGCAATAATCGTGCCAACGTAGTTTTGCCAGAGCCTGACTCACCTACCAGTACAAGCACTTTTCCTCTACGTAATGTAAGTGTCACATCATCCACCGCTTTCCTATATTGTTTTCGTCCCAAGCTTAATGAAGAGAGAATTCCACCCGAAATCACAAAATACTTTTTCAAGCGGTGAATCTCCATAATGCTTGTCAAGGGTAACATCTGTAACATTCACCGAATTGGAATATAAACAATATCCCCATTTCGATCTACGTTTGAAGATCATTTAGTAACGTACGAAGGAAGTTAAGCGACGAGAGCCATTATTTTATGGGCTCTTATGATGTCGCTTCCGTAGTTACATGTTCCCCATATCCTATCGCTAATGGATCAACACATCCATTTTCCATAACGATCCTGCCCCTAACTATCGTCATGGTGGGCCAACCACGTAACTTCCATCCATCATAAATGGTGTAGTCCGAATAAGATTGTAACAAATCGGGTGTCACAATTTGCTCCTTTTCCATATCGACGATCGTCAAATCTGCATCTGAACCACATTTAATTGTCCCCTTCTTTGGGTACATTCCAAATATTCTTGCAGTGTTGTAGCTGCACACTTCTGCTACTCGTTCAAGCGGGATCCTGTTCTTGTTTACCCCTTCGCTCAACATTACAGGTAACATTGTTGCAAGTCCGGGAAATCCTGCTAGGGATTTCCATAAATCATGATCCACAACTTTCGTTTTTAATTTATTTGCGACATGATCGGTTCCTATGGTATCAATTAGACCATTTTTTATTGCATCCCATAACATAAGTACATCAGACTTGGATCTAATTGGAGGTACAACCTTACCAATTATTTTGTTATATTCGGTGGTATGGGTTAAATAGTGTGGACATGTTTCGGCCCAAATGGTTAAGATCCTATACATATTCCTGTTTTTTACAATTGCTTGTAAGGCATCGGAGGAACCTATATGCACGAAATATAAGCTAGCTCCGTATGTTAAGGCCATCTTTGTTATTTTGTATATTGAATTTACTTCTGACGATGTGGGTCTTGAGTTTGACCAAATTTCTAAGAATCTTGATTGACCAGTCACGCTCATCTTGCTCAACTCTTTCATCCGCTTTGAACATTCAACATGGTCTTCAGCATGCACTAAGAGTACCGAACCCAATTGAGATCCTTTTTTTACAATTTCAGAAACATTACCATCGGTCATATTGACTTCCATTTCATCTGGATTTGATTTCCCAGGTTCAAGATCAGCAAGAATTCGATTGAAATCAGAACCAAGATTCATGTAGATTTTAAAGGAGTTGATCCCTAGGCTAGTAAGGAATGGCATTTCTTTGATCTGTGCTTGATCCATGATGGATGCATGAATTCGATAATCCACTATATGGGCTCTCCTACTTACTTCAAGGTGCTTCAGTATGTTTCTATACGTACCGTGCATCCTTAACATACGGATCATAGTAGTTATACCTCCGATTGCGGCTGACCGTGATTCGGTTATTGCAGAGCTGTCTACAGGGGTAAAAACGCCATAGTGGACATGCGGGTCAATTATTCCAGGAAGCACATACTTCTTTGACGCATTGACCACCCTAGATGCGTGAACATTATCAATGGATTTCCTAGTTGCCTTGATCTTCCCATTTTCAATCAGGACGTTTGTACCGACTACTCCTTGGGTTGGTATTACAAGTAATCCGTTGGTAATTAGTAGATCACACGAGTTTTCCAAAATGCTTTAAGATATTTTATACATCTCTTTAATCCTTTGGATGATTTTTGCATCAAAGTTCAGAAGTGCGTATTATTTGTGTACGTTTATAGGTCATCTAGGATACTCCACCTACTAAAATGTTTACGTATAGGATCAATTATCTTGTTAATATAACTAGAGGCAGCGTTCTTTAGATCCATGGGATGAATTTTTTTTCCTTGATAATCCCTCTGTAATTCCAAGTGATTGTTATACATAATATTCCCTCCATACTTGCTATCTCTTTCGATTTCGAATTCTGAGAACTCGTGAAATATTACGTAACGAATGATCTCCAATATAGGATTATTCTGGGAAAGTCCTACCGGGCAGTAGGCTTTATTTATTTTATTCCGTATGGTAGCTTCGTTATCGTGAATAGTGATACTACTTGACGGTTGACTTTTACTCATTTTGCTAGAAATACAAGAATCCTGGGCAGAATCTTCTGTGAGTCCCAATTTTAACGGTTCCGAGAGTCCTGGTAATAGATGATGATGTACCGAAACTGGAACTTTCCATCCTAACTTGGGAAATATCTCTCTAACGAGCATGTGGATCTTTCGTTGATCTATTCCCGCATGAACTATATCCAGGTCAAGGGTTCTTATATCTACTGATTGCATTGAAGGATATAGCAGCTGTGAAAAATCAAGATTCTCTTTCTCTGTCCTTCCCATTATTGTCAACGCGCGCATTGTTCTTGATAATGTCATGTGTTTAGAGAACTTAACAAAATCCTTCCAATATTCATTCGAAGTATCGTACATAGATGATCCCATTATTACGTTTACACCAGGGCAGAAAAATCTAAACGCCTCAGAATAGTATTCTGATACTTCCTTTATTTTTTCCCAATCACGATCTAGCTTATTATTAATATATGTGTGCCAATCGGCTAAAAAGACATTACATTCAACTTGGGCGTTTAAGAAATCGTTGATCTTGTATCCCGTCAAAATCAAGCTTCCCAAATGTAATTTCCCTGAAATTTCTAATCCGATATAATGTCTTGGTCTGTTTATGGTCTCAAATATTGTTCGGAGTTCATCTAGCAGTACTATTTCTTCTGTTGGTTGTCTCTGTACCAGATCTACCCTTTTTTCTGTGTCCATAAATCAGTTTAAAGATCTTTGGCAGGAACTATTATCTTTAACTTGTGCGTAATGAGAGTAGGCGCTGTACATACGAGGATAAATTATTTAGATCTGAAAGCAGAGCGTATGTACTGGTAGTTCCAAAGTGATTGTTAACAAAGAAAAAATATTGAACTTCTACGGGCAGACCCGTTCAGATAGTGTTCGGAGAATGATGTGACAGCTTTACTGACGGAAGTTCTTATTGTTACCTAAAGCACAATCGATATGACTCGTCTTCACGATAGGGCTAGCGGAATTGGATTTCTAGACGAGTTTTGGGTTTGCTGCTTGCGATTGAGGTAACAAGGACTTATCCATAGTACAGTCAATTGCATAATCTTGCTCTTAATATAGCGTTAGTAGAAAGTCTAAAGTTAAATGATGCCCATTAAACTGTAAATAATTTTCATGAGATCATCATGGTCTTTATGCGTTTATAATAGCTATACGGCCCTTAGAATGACTTTCGGATTTATGCAGTAAGAAAACTTTAATGAGAAATGTGTTTGACCATATATATGAAAAGGCTTCGGGATCTTGTTGGGGGACAGATTGTAGGCTCTGGATCAGATTTTGTTGTTATTTTAAAGGGCTCGAAAAGAATCTTAATACAATTTGACTCTCACAAATTAATAGAATTGAAAAATGCCACGACCCCGTACGGGTCGGATTGTTAAATCTCTCCAAATGACAACTAGAGAGTGTAAAAAGTTAAATTTAGATTCAAGACAATCTTGCACATTTGAAAAATAAGGCAACTGTAGAGGTCATAAATAAAGAGTCTAAGAACGTGAGCTCTTCCCATCAAGTAAGTTCAAACCACAAAAGCAAGATCCGTTATGACAAGAAGGCCGAATCAGAGTTTTTCGTTGACAATTCAGCTCTCGCAGGCTTCACTGGCGAGCGAATCCTATACATGGCCGTGAGAGAACTTCTAGAAAACGCTTTAGATTCCTGCGAAAGTAGTCACATCCTCCCAGTTATCCATTTACAACTAAGAATTCTAGATCCTGATAACGACATGTGGATTATTTCTTGTAAGGATAACGGAGTGGGTATCCCATCTGAGAAAGTTCCTGTTGCAGTCTGTTCATTCCTTACGTCAGGCAAATATGTGGAAAAACAGCAGCGTGGTCTTTTTGGTGTAGGTCTCAAGATGATAGCCGCTTTTTCTACGAAAGATACGGATCATCCCCTTCGAGTATGGTCTAAGTCACATGATGAGCCTGAGTCGTACTTCGACCTTCGGACAGACATAGGAACTAACAAACCAATAATACTTTCAAAGAGGATTGTAAACAAAACCGAGCTTGAAATAGAGGGAGATTCTGGCTTTAAAGTAGAAGCTGTGTTGCGAGCCAGATTATCTCCGGTTACTAAAAATAAGATTTATGATTACGTAAGTCACACAAGCGTCGTAAATCCTTACGCAGTTCTTAACTTTGAATCAGACGAAGGATTAGTTGCGTTCGAGAGAAGGACATCGGTAATGCCTAACCCGGCTAAGGAGGTGCTCCCTCATCCTGCTGACATGGATCTGAAGACTTTGAGGAAGGCCATTGTAAACCATGCATATCAAAAAACAACACTTCATGGAGTACTATGCAACTCGTTTCAAAAGATGTCTGCTGAAAAAGCAAGAGAAATTGTCGTTAAGGCTGGTTTGGACTTAAAATTGGCTGATAAGTATGATGAACATGAATTAATTAGAGTCGTGAACGTATGCAAGCATACAAAATTTCAATTGCCAAATACCGATCATTTGAGTCCTATAGGTGAGAAAATTCTGACCGCAGGTATGACCTCTGAATACACTGTTGTCCTAAGAAAAGATGTTAATAAAGATACAGGTCCTCACACACAACTTTCTGCTAAAATATTGAAGCCTTCATTAACTGCATATTCGTCAAGGACATGTGTAATAAATAACCGCCCCACAATAGTGGAGTGCGGTATTGCATACGGAGGAGACTTGGGATCTTTCAAATTATATAGGTTTGCTAACAAAATACCTCTTCTATATGATGAAGGCTCTGATGTCGCGCGCGAGGTAATATCTGAGGTGGAAATAAACAAGATGGGCATTTCCAAAAAAGAAGTAAAAGAGCAATTTCGAAATGCAGAGACTAGATCGGATCGAGCGATAGAATATTTGCCCATCCACATATTCTTTCACATTTGTTCCACCAAGATCCCTTATAAGACGGCAGGAAAAGAGAGTATCGCTGCCGAAGGTGATCTGAAGCGTTATATGAAGTCATGTTTATCGGACCTCTATAGAAAAGTAAGTGCACAAATCAGAAGGGAATTAAAGATTAAAGAAAATGAGAATAAACTGAGACTTTATAAATACTACATCCCATTCATAGTAGATGCCATATCCGATTCGATCAGAATCGATGTGAAAAAACTGACATCGGCTTTCAACGGGCTTGCTGAAAAATACGTAGGCAATGAGTTGGTTGTAATGACCAATGCAGGTACAATTGCAGACCATACTGAAAGAGGAGAAGGGTTATCGCCCAAAGCAACGGTTTCCACAGACATTAAATCGTCAAAAAAGACAGTCTATCAGGAAAAACGAACTATGGATAAGATAACCAATCGGAGTAGTAGGCATGACATGAAGAAGAAGAAGCATGAATCAGACTTCGAGAATGATGAGAAAAGCACCCAGATAACTTTAGACGCATTCAGGAAATCTAAGATAAGGAAGATGTAAAGATATGCCCACAAGAGATAAGAGACATCAAGAGGTAATTACTAGAATAAAGTCGATAATGAAAGACATATCCGATGATGTTCTCTTGAGGCAAACTATGCCTGCTGTTGAGCTGCCCAAAATAGGTTACGATAATACTGTCTGGTCTGACCAAAAAAGGATGCTTACTATAGGTAACAAAACTGTTCAGGTAGGACCACATAGTGCTAAAAAGATTCCGACTTTTTCACAGTATCTTGTAATGGCCAATGCCGTAAGAAGACTATTGGATGAGGAAATGGAAAGCACCATTAGAGGTATGTATTATGCAACATTAAGTACCGTTGGAGATGAAAAAAATAAGCAGAAATTCTGGAATAGTCAAGAAGATTCCGATGATGCTATCAAAGCTATAGAGCTTATGACAAATGTTCCGCGGGAAGAATTTTCTGTCACTTCCAAGCCTAAGGGGATGATCTCTGGACCAATAAACCTCTTAGTTGGTGGCGACTTAATTGATTGCAATCTAGGAAGCAGAGCAACTTCACAACTTATACCAACCAACATTCGAGACCTAGAGATAGTTGATGTTAAAGCTGATTTTGTAATGGTAGTAGAAAAAGATACTGTCCTGAATAACATAAGAAAATCGGGATTCATTAAGAAATATAATGCCATTCTAATGACAGGTTCAGGAGAACCGGATAGAGCGACTAGGATGATGGTCAAGGCATTGAATGAAAAATGGAAAATGCCAGTAGTTGTATTTGCCGATGCTGATCCTTGGGGACTCGGGATAGCACTTCGCTACAAAATTGGGAGCGAGTCGCTGAGTTATGATAGTGATAGACTTGTTACTCCTGATGCCAAAGTTCTTGGAATGATGTTTTCTGATATCTACGAATACAATATACCAGAAGTAGCGAGGCTAGCTGCTACTGATGAAGATCTAAATAGAGCTAGTGACATGAAGAAGAAACCATGGCTACAGGATCGACAATGGAAGAAGGAGTTAAATTTATTTCTGGAACGTAAAGAAAAATGTGAATTAGACGCATTTTTCAAACATGGATTCAAATATCTTGCAGACACTTATCTGCCCAATAAATTGCGTGAAGCAGGAATAATATAGCTGAAAATGAGAGAACAATCTTCCACCGAGCAAATTGATCGCAAGTTAGTTCAAAATCGGGTAAGTGGAGTGTAGATGCTCTTTCGTATAGAATCGTGGTCCGAAAATAAAAGTCATGTACGATATGTAGACTCATTTATTCCAAGCTGAACTGTCTGTTCTTACTTCCTACCCACGAATCCTCATCATCATGGCAACGATCCAAGTTTCTACGACTTAAACTCACTCAGTCTTTCCTTTTTCCTAGTAACAATCTTGACTAGTATCAAGATCAGCAAAATCCACACAGAAGCAAGAATCATGTTGGTTATGTTAATGTACATAAATGGAATAGCCTCAGCAAGATTGGAGGAAATTTTCTGAACTGAATTGTGCATATCGATCAGGGCTGTGTTGTAAGATGCACTATTTGGTTCCAGATAAGAAACAAGTTTTCCTCGTAAAATCAAAGCATCAAGTTCATTCTGTATTGAGCTAAAGTCTGTCTTGGCAGTTGCAAAAGGCCATACGGGATTTCCTTCCCTAGGCAGATTTTGTCTTGCTAGATTCACATAATCTACAAACAGGTCGGGCGTCTGTGTTGTTTCTGCTCTTCCCAGATATGCAACCGCTTTATCCAGCGGATAAATGGTATTTTGGTATCCTAGATAAGCGATGATACCACTTGCTAACAGAAAAAACACAAGTCCTATACCGATTACCTTTGATTGCTTTCTATCCATTGCGGGTTCCGGTTGTCTAGCCACTGAAGTATGGACCAATGATTTTGAGTAACTTCTTGTATTTATAACATCCTCCCCTTTAGCAAATCTCTTCCCAACATTCTTTGTTGAAGTGTACTGATTACTATCGTTAGAAAATTGGATCGGATGCCGGGATCTCTTTTTGTCATACTTCCCAGTAGATTGCACAAAGCTAATGTATGCAACATAGATGAATCCTAACGTTTGTATTCCAATCACTGGCATAAGGAGAGCATTACCTGAAAAGAATGATATCAATAATGCTATGCACCCGTACACAGAAAAAAATATTTCTAGCAGTGTGGTTTTTGTAAATGGAATTATATAGGATTTATTGTTCCATTTTTGGTTTTTTTGAACGATACCAAATTTCGGTGTTCTCAAGAATTCATTTTTTTTTCCAATCAGAGCGTCAAATACGGCAATGGTATTGTTAATAGATATTCCAGTGGCGAAAAAAATCAAAAACAAATATTGTAATGCTTTATTCCTCCAGCTTGTTCCCCATATCTTCCTTATCATGAAAATGTAAGTTGCCGGTCCAATTAGCAGATAGATGATTATTCCTAGTACAGGAGACCAAGTTGACGACTGGATTTTATAGTTCACGGCCAATAAAATGGGAAAAATGAGGAATTGTATCAAGAACAAGGGGTTGATAATATGCTTTGTCAGCTGAATGAATGCCTGTATTTTTGTATCCAACGGAATCCCTCCATGACGCATGACATTCATCAATAATTTTGATGCAACTTGTACTGATCCCTTAGCCCACCTGAATTGCTGTCTTTTTGCAGCATTCATTTGAACAGGAAGCTCTGCATTTACTATTAGATCTTCTACAAAAATGCATTTCCACCCCTTCAGCTGAGCTCTATAGCTCAGATCAAGGTCTTCTACGAGTGTACCAATATGCCATCCGCCGGAGTCAACTATGCAAGAAGCTCTCCAGATCCCTGCGGTTCCATTAAAATTCATAAACAGATGAGATGTGCTTTTGGCCTTCTGTTCAATCAGGAAGTGCAAATCAAGAGATACAGCTTGAGCGCCTGTCAAAACCGAAAAAGTTTCGTTGATATGGCCCCAACGACATTGTACTAAGCCTATATTGGTATTGCCGAAGTATGGTAATACTCTCGTTAGAAAGTTGCTCGGTGGAATAAAATCTGCATCAAAAATTGCTATAAATTCTCCTTTGGCAGTCTTCATCCCTTCCTGCAATGCCCCTGCTTTAAAGCCGGTTCTGGAGTTCCTACGAACAATTTTTATATTATATCCTTGTCGCATGTATGCTTCAACTACAGAATCAATTATTTCCGATGTTTCGTCATCGGAATCATCTAGTACTTGCAGTTCCATTTTGTCTTTAGGATAATCAATCCTGCACACTGATTCTATCAACCTAGTGGCTACGTATTTTTCATTGTAAATTGGAAGCTGAATAGTTACGTCCGGAAAATGCGAATTCGAAATTAAATTTAAAGTCTGGTTTACTATCTTCTCATGGCCTGTGTTTCGTCTGGATCTATAACTGAGGTAGTGAAAGTTCAGGGTATATATCGTCATCACCCACGCTATGGTCATGAAAATGACGAACAGGATTCCCCCGGTTTCTGACATTACTAGATTAACCTCTCAATAAAAAAGTACAGTAACTATTTATAGTCACCGTAAAAAACTATAATACTGTCATTTTGTGAATATCTTTACGCATTGAGGTGGGCACACATTTTCACAGGCCATGCAGAATATGCAGTCTTTCTCTCGAATCATGAATGGTTTTTTATCCGATGCCGGATGTCCAGGAGTGTCTAGCCACTCATAGACATTAACAGGACATGCTTCGATACATGCGCCATCAGCAATACATATGTCAAAATCCACACATACCTCTGTCCCCCAGATTCCCAACTGTCCAGGAGGATCTACAGGTCCCCACACATTTATGCCTTGAAATTGTCCAGCAATTTGTCTTTTTGACTTAAACGATGGATCAATAGGCCCTTCTACCTTAGAGTAGGATGTTCCAGTACCAGTAAGAGATATTGAAGTATTCCCACCACCTGATGCAGCGGCTGCTATACTCAGAGTGGGTTGAGGTGTAGGAATTGATTCGTTTGAAGGGATTTGATTTTGAGGTGCAGTTTGAGTGGCAGTGGCGGTCCTGACGGTGGGGTTCCTTTTCAGCGGGGTCATCTCGTCAATCTTTTTTATAGCATCATCCGTAGACAATTTCTGTGTTTTTTGATAGTATGCGATCAATTTGTCACATATCTTTGAATTCCAAATCACGGTATCAATAACCATCTTTGCGTTGGCATCAGCCTTTTGTCTATAATTCTTGATCCAGTAAACATCACCAAATGATTCGATAGGCTTGATTTGATAGATAATATCAACAACTTCCCCAGTAACTATTTCTACAGTAATATCAAGATCGGCAGATAGTTCCTTCTCGGTTACGGGATTAACCCCATTTTCTGTCCACCTGTATGTTGCATAAATACGGTCGGCATATGTATCGACCTTGAACCCAGAACTCTTGAGACTGTTCATCACTGTTGAAATCTCTGAACGCTCGGTTAGTTCTATAGGGACCCTAAAGATTCCCAAGCGCGAAGCATGAAGTGGATAAACGCCTCGCTTGGCTACGTCAGAAAGCATAATCCAAACTCGGTCATTCAATAGGAGAGACATTGTTTCACCCTATGTCTCCAGGTGCTAAAAGCATTTCGTTTAATCCTGAATTAATCATCTGGACAGTCAATTCTCGTGTAGCTTGTATTGTGATTCCATTCTCTCAGCAAGCCAGGAGGCTTCTTCTAGAGAATACTAGTCCTTTATAAAATACCACCTTATGGGGATAGTGTGTCCTTTACCATCGATATCATAAAACCTACCCTTGTCTGCCATCGCTCCGATGTGTTCATCAATATTCTTCTCGATTACGTTTAAACCTCGCTTTGTTGTGTTGTGTCTTCCAAAACTAGATTTAAGCCACCTTCGTAAACGATATAGAATTTTCCCTTCTTCAAAAAGTTTCTTTCTTGATGCATTCCTAGTCAGGGTGTTTATGTCCCGTCTTTTCTATTTTTCAATTGGATTTCCTATCATATTGCCCCACTCGGTCCATGAACCATCATAGTTTCGAACAGATGGGTACCCAAGAAGATATTTCAATACAAACCACGTATGGGAAGATCGTTCTCCGATACGGCAGTAGCAAATTATATGTTTGTCAGGTGTCACACCTTTTTCGATGTATAATTTCTTTAATTCTTCAGGATCCTTAAACGTTCCATCGTCTTTAAGTGCCTGAAGCCAAGGTATGTTTTTGGCGCCGGGTATATGACCGCCTCTTTGGGCATGTTCCATTGGATATTCTGGTGGGACCGTTATTTCGCCAGCAAATTCTTTTGGTGATCTAACGTCTACTAAAGCGGTTTCAGTCCTCTCCAATGCTCTCCTAACATCAGGAAAGTATGCTCTTATCCCTTCATCCGGGGGAATTGCATTATAGCTTGAATTCTTAGGGTGCGGAAGTGATTTGGTATACTCCTTTCTTTCTGCCTCCCATTTTTTCCGTCCTCCATTCATTATCTTTAATTTCTTGTGACCATAGTAATTGAAAACCCAGAAGGCAAAGGCAGCGAACCAGTTATTGAAGTCTCCATAAAGTATCAATTCGCTATCTGATGTTGCACCAACTCTAGACATCAATTCTTCAAATTGCTGCTTGTTCAAAATATCACGTTGCTGTACGTCGTTTATGTCTTTTTTCCACCCTACTAAATGCGCATTTGGCAGATGACCTTCGTTGTATGCGGTTTCAGGATCATAGTCTACTTCGAGGATAACAACATTTTGATTATTTAGATTTTCCTGAACCCATGAAGTATCTCATGCGAATCAGGCCTATAATAAGATTCACGTGTCATTCGTGATACATCAGCATTCTGTGCTCTTAAAAGGCTCTATCAGCTACGATGTAAATTGACGAAAGATCACTGTCGTAGGATGATGTGGTATGATGGAGGGCTTCCACATCTAGGACAACCAAAAGGCAGCAAGAAAACAGAAATTCTCTTCGTAAGAAACAAGAGAGATATATCAATCATCAACGTTATTTTAAGGAGGTTAGTTCATTAACTATGCGAAAGCACTTAAATTATGAGAAACCGGACCTCTACCGAGGGCCGGTAGTTTAGTCTGGTAGAATACCTGCCTTGCATGCAATTGAAAGAACTTCGTTGCAGAGGAGACGTAGGTGGTCGTGGGTTCAAATCCCACCCGGTCCACTTCCATACCAACATTCTGAATAAAAACTTATTTTCTGTACCGATGAATAAAATGTTAAATTCTTTGAGCGCCACGTGTCTGCCATTAATCTAGTCAGTGTGTTCTTTTTCTAGCTAACTTGCTCAGGTTTAATTGTTTTGCTCAACTTGGGACATTGTAAACCTAGTTCATTCTTCTTATTTGTTCTAGTAAATTAATCAACATATAACTTTTGCAATAATATCATTCTTATTTGTTACCACGTAGTGTAAAGCACTGTAAATATAACATATTAAAAAAACAAAGAC
>JALZOS010000090.1 GCA_030913755.1 Thermoproteota archaeon
CCATTGGTGATGCAAGAAAGTTTGCTGCAAAGTTTGTGATTTTTCCCTTATTTACACTTAGATTCCATTCTCCTGTTAGAATAACTTTAAAAGCATTAGTAATGTTGAAATCGGCTTCGGGAACTGCAAAATAAGAGATATGTCCAAATCATCTGATATCATTATTATTTGTATAAAATGAGTGACACAACAGAAAGAAAGTACGATGCATAGAGCCATTCACAAACGAGTCAGACAATAAGATAAAGTTCTGTGCGAACTGTGGTAATGTCGTAACACACGCAGCATGTCGTGTCGAAGGTGCTACAATCGTAGAAAGATATTGTGATACGTGCGTCGAGAGTCAGTCTAATCAGGGTGATAATAATACGAACAGATAACTCTCCATCTTGGTTTGATCTAGTAATCATCAAATGTTTATTATGACAATGAGCAATGGGAGCAAATCCTAAAGGGAGGTTGTAACTGTGAATTAGATGCGTCATATATGTGAAAAACAGGCAGACAAACATTAGAGCCAAGAATCAAGCAGATGTGTATTTGAGTGATATTCCGAGTCGATATAAGGAAGTTAGTGATGTGAAAACCATAATTAGCATTATAAGGGATTTTGCTGAGCAGACGTTCATAGTAACTAATGGGTTAATATCTGTAATACAGCTAGGACGCAAAGAGTGTAGCAGGCAGAGTATATCGCCCAAATAAATTAGTTCTTTATGGTTGACAGGGTTACGACGAAATATCACTAGTGATTATATGCTCAGTCTTTACTTTTTATCATATACGAAATTCAATGCGTCAACGAAAAAAGGGGAAGAAAAATAAAAACGGAATGCGTAGTTTATGATAATGACAAAGAATCAACACATGAAACATTTTAAAAGCGAAAAGGGAGGCAAAACGGCAGCACAACAAGCAGACGAATTTGTTTCTTCACCTTCAGTAAGTGGCATAAGCGTTTCAATTTATGAGTATGGAATATTATTGCTATATGAAGAGTTAACAAATTAGAGTCAGGACATAGGAAGCGTATAGGATCTTAATCCTTCCAACTTCACTTTGACCTCGAGACTCATCCTTATATTCAAGACATAGTTTGCATAATAGTATATGGCTAATAGTAATTCAAAGCCTGATGATACCAAGATCAAGGATGGGTTAGGACGGTACAAACCAATCAAAAGACCTTCTGCCGATATTGATAATCCACTGGTTAAGATGTTAGACTCCATAATTAATGGACTGGAACAATCTATGGGCAAACGTACATATCTTTGTGGTAATCCCGATTGTGGGACACATCATATTTCATAAGAACGAAGAAAGACCTCTAGTATGTCATAAATGTGGAAGCGAAATCGATTGGGAAGGAGAATATATATCAAGAATCAAGGTATGTCCCAAATGTAACAAAGAATATGACACCAATGCAAATTACTGTCCGTTCCACTCTCCGCCAGTTTCATTACTAGAAAAAGAAGTAGAAAAGTAGAATTTATAGGCCTTTTTCTCTACAAGGCCTTGACCTAAATGGACTGATAATTGTGATATTAGAGTTATACTAAAAGGATTAGCGAGAAAGGATGGATCAGATCATCAAGCTGTTATGGCTTAAACACCAATGATAATGATGCGATGTCAATTACAAACCAAATAAATAGACTTTATACTGGAGATAATGAAATTAGAACATTACAGACGTTATCTGATAAAAGGAGCTTTACGCTCTGTGTTCCGAAGGCCTTTGTAAGATTATTAGGAATCCATAGGGAGATTTTCTGAAGTGTCATGTGGAAAATAACAAGCTGGTAGTGGAGGACCAATTTATAGCTAGGAGCTTCAGAAATAAGATGAATTCCTTACAATTAGCAAAACCAACTACCATGATAATTGAAGAAACTGAGTATATCAACTTATTGCAATCAATGGTCAATCATGGTAATTCAAATGACTATACAAGTTTCAAAATGTGTTTGACGATGGAACCTGTACTGAGGAAAAAGACAAAGCAAAGGAGTCGGGGTGAAATAAAACATAAGTGATCTATGATGATGAACATTGAAATACCTAGAAATAAAATAAATGATTTATAGTCATACGGACTTTGTATTACACCATAAATCCTATTTAGTTGAAGAGCTATTATACTAATATATAAGATGTTATATCCTCATCGTGTTTTAACTTCCATCAGAAAATGCAATATTATCCGATAGGACTAAACGGACAGGTTGAACGTGGTTATTTTTTGTGGCAAACCTATTATAATTGCGGAAAATTTATCATAGATCTAAAGCAAACAAAGGGTCTATGTGAACGTCCATACGAAATCGACGATTTCAATATTTTGGTACTAAAATTTGCTGAAGGAAAACAGAGTAATACAAAACAGATGGTGCCAGCAATAGAGACAAATCCAAATAAAGTAAAATCAAAGAAGAAAAATGTCTAGCCCATACAAGGATAACAAATCATATCTTCTGTACCTGCTAAAGTGGATGGGTATCTACCTTGGAATTAGTTTAGCTCTATCTTTCATGCTCCGATTTCCATTATCACTTATCGCCTTTATTGGAATTTTCTTTTTAATCCAATTTGCTAGAGCATACGTGAGAAATAGAAAATCTGGTGGAATGCAACTACGAGGGTTCTTTAATCCTTATTCTTCTTCCATGTTCGAATTGAAACCGGTAACGTACTATTGTATGAACTGTGGTGCATCGCATAATCAACGAGAATGTCCAAAATGTGGTTCAAAAATGAAAAGGCTGGGCTAAATATCGATTTTTATGGAATGATTCTGTTAAAAGTACTTAAAACTGCAAAGGGCCAAGAGGTGTAGAGGAATTGAAAACTACAATTAGAGATCCTATACTTGATCAGGTAATAACAAATGTGACGTTCACCAACTTGAAGAAGACGGAGACTCTCTAGAACACCCTGACTGCAAAATTAAATCTCACTGATTCAGCTAGTAAACAGAGACAATTCAGTAGGGCTATACACTTCTTGGGAACGCGTACGTCTGGCTCTAGATCCTGAACTTCAGCGCAAGAAAAGGCTCTTGTTTTAGATAATATGTAACTTCCTTGCACATGATTTATGATAATAATTTCTACGATAACCGCAACTTACTAGGACATCTTTTTTGCTAAAGAGCAGATTACAAAAATGGCACTTACCATCTTGTCTTCTCTTGATAATACAAAGGATCCGACGCATTATAATCGGTCTAACTTTAGAAAATACTATGGGTTGAACCAAATGATACTTATTACTTGTCCTTGTGTGGAAGTATTTATTTTTTTCGTAAGAGACGTTAGTGTTAGGAAGCAATACAAATGTAAAAAATGTAATGAAATGTTTCTAAACGAGAGAATAACGTCTAATGCTGTATACCATTTTAGAGTGAGAATTCAACCGAAATAATCAACAAGGTACTAGACAATGCTCTATTAGCTTTGACCAGAACCATGGACAAGGTTATGACCGGAGAATTTCAAATCCAAGACCTGATAAATTTAAAACAACTTTGGATGAATATTTATAGTTATAGAAGTATATTTCTACATGCAGTTGCTGCTATTCAATTGACTAATATAGAAATTGAGTTTCAAGGAGCGAAAACATCAAAATCCACTCTCCAGAGTATTTCCTGCGGGGTCTTAGATTATGAGATTCCAGTATTGAGAAATGTTACTTGATACAGCATAGACAGTATTGGGCATATTGGATTTGATAGAACACTTTATGGAAATCCCAAGAATAAAAAATGGTGGCAGGAGTCGACGAAGGACAGGACGAGAGCTGTAGAAGCTGAAGTGTCAAATAGTATGGAGTAACGCAAGTAATAACTTCTTTTAAGGTAGTAGTATGTGTAATCTAGCATAACATTACTAGAAAATGACAAAAGCTTAGAAAAAATAATTGTTTAGAAATATGCATCATTATCACATATTTTCATTGTCTATCTGATGTCTCTGATAAGAAGAAGGTTATGCATATCTGCTCTGCAAACGAATCTAATAGATAACATAATAGAGATTCTATGTAGACATAACGTAGGGTCGATGCCTCGAACTGAAGAGGCATTTTTTTGCAAGTATCAATATCATGACACAAAATTATACAATTGGGACACAAGACAGTGAGGTCATGGAGCAAAAGAGTTTAGGGTTAAATCACTTTCGTATCCTATAATTTCAAAACAAGTTGGAATCTACCATGACTCCTAAATTACGACGATTTAATAAAAAGCAAGTCCATCGTAAGAATAACTAATGAAAGAGATCAAAAAATTATTATTTAATCCCCGTAACGATGCGAAACTTCTAGAGTGGGATCCAGATAATACGTTTAACAAAAACCCGAGAGATATCGAAACTGGGTTAGCTAAACTTTTTACAAAAATGTCAGAGCTGCAATATAGACTGTATGTTGAGAAGAAAAACTCGCTTCTTATTGTGCTGCAGGGTATGGATACCTCTGGAAAGGATGGAACAATAAGGCATGTTATAACTGCATTTGATCCTGTTAGTTGTAGAGTCGAATCCTTCAAGATACCATCCGCAGAAGAATTAGCACACGACTTCTTATGGAGAATTCATAAGGTTGTACCGCAAAAAGGATTCATTGGGGTATTTAATCGCTCACACTATGAGGACGTTGTTGAAGTTCGTGTCCAAAATTTGGTACCCAGAACAATTTGGTCACAACGCTACGACCAAATTAATCAGTTCGAACGATATTTAGCAGAAAATAATGTAAAGGTGATAAAGTTTTTTCTACACATTAGCAAACAAGAACAAAAGAAAAGATTACTTGAAAGATTGTCTGATCCGTCAAAACGATGGAAAGTCAACGAGGATGATTTTAAAAAGAGAAAAAAATGGGATCAATACATGCAAGCATATGGAGATGCAATTAATCGCTGCAGCACACGTTGGGCACCCTGGTATATCATCCCTGCGAACAAAAAATGGTTCCGTAATTGGGCAATCGCAAAGATAAGTGTAGAAACACTCGAGCAAATGAAAATTAAATATCCTAAGTATATTCCCCCTAAGG
>JALZOS010000095.1 GCA_030913755.1 Thermoproteota archaeon
GAGCAAAAGGATTAGGAATAATTACTGATTTGGAAGTTGGTTCTGACAGTTATTTGTATACCCTGTCATCCTATAATAGAGATGGAATCATATTCCGAATAGTTCCAGTTTATAATATTTCCGATAAAATAAACGAATTACTACGATAGGGGAAAAGACAGTAGGTTATTTTGCCTATTTGGTAATATATAAGTCCTCATTAGCAATAGCATGGATCTCCGTTGGAGGACCAAAATCAAATACAGATATTTGGCATCTCACCAACCGACGAAGGTCTAAAAGGACCAAGCGCGATTCATCCCAGGGTCTAAACGATATTTTAGTTACCGCAAAGAATATAGGAAATGTTCAAAGAATTATTAATGAGTTTATCTCAACGACTTTCAGGGGGATCATGAGAGTAAAGGATTGGGATATAGATTTAATTCCTGTTTTACCTGTGATACTTATTTCAGGTAATTTGTTTTTAAATTAGCATCGTTGAAATGTATATGTTGCATATATCGATAATTTGTACTTATCCATTTAGTATTCGGCAAAACTCACGTTTAAAAATGCGATGAATGTAAGGAATGAATAATGCCAGATCCTAATGCCAAGCGTCTGTTTTGGTATCTATTTGCCGGGTCTAAGGGTGGTGGGAATAGAATTAGGATCGTTGACATGCTGACAGAGCAACCTAGAAACATTAACCAGCTTTCTGAATCCCTTAATCTTGATTATAAGGCAGTCCAACATCATATGTCTGTACTGGAGAAGAATAATTTGGTAACAAAAATGGGCGAGAAATATGGAGTGATATACTTTATTTCAGGTTATTTAGAAGCAAATATGGACATGTACAATGAAGTAAAGTCCAAGATATTAAGATGAGAATTAATTATGGGATTTGGACGGAATTTGGATAAATGTAAATAAGGCAAATTCAAACAAACTGGTGTATATATGGCTATTTTGATGGACCTAAGTGCCGCTATTAGTATAGCAAATGTGGCTCTCCTGATAGCCCTATTAACTGTATACATAAGAATATACAGAAGCAGTAAAGCAGTATTTACCCTCGGTTTAGTGTTTTTTGCAGCCATGCTTATGTTGCATAACTTAATTGCCGTATACGCTTATTTTGCAATGGCTCCGCTGTATCATGAAGGCCTACTACCTTTTTTTGTAGTTATCCACGTTGCAGAACTTGCGGGAATTGCAGCGCTGCTGAAGGTTACTCTTTAGTGGATGGAAGTATTGATCTGAAAGAGGCAATATACAATTTCATCATTAGTCCTATCGACGCTAATACTGCTTTATGTTATCTAGAGGCAATACCAAGTGCCATACATTTCTATTCTTATGTTTAAGATACGTAGAAGGAGCATGACAATGGTACATTATGAGACCCACCGGTGCGATAATTATGTTGTAATTATTCCTTTGACCCAGGGATATTAATTCTAGCAAATACAAATACGTTGGTACCTCATATTATTCATTCTTGAGTTCATCTACAAAAGGGCATGTCATGATTGAAATATGACTATGCTGATATGAAACAACAAAAGTCGCAGATTAATTTTAATAGCCAGCCTCAAAAAGTTTTGATTTTCATGAACGACTGAGCCCCGTTTCTTTGAGTGTCTAGTTCTCTATAGTATAATAGTCCTTTATATAAGATATATTATTATATATTCATTTAGCAGTATATGATTAATGATAGTAAAGAATACTGATCCGTATAAATTAAAAAAATGTACTGCATGCAAGAAAGAAATTAAATTACAAGACAAATATTTTACTTATCCGCTTTCCTTGCAAACAATCTGTTTTTCTTGTGCAATTCATGAGATTCCAAAGATTATGGAGGCCTTGGGAAATGATCTAAAAAAAATAAAGGACACATAACGAATGATGAATACTGGGTTTAGGAAAGTTAGGTTAAGTTTATTCTACATTACACTATTTGATTTCAAATTATTATGACCAGTGCTGAACAATTATTCCAAGTATGTTGATTATTTGTAATTAACATAGTATTTGAAACGTCATTGTGCATGGAGCTTGTTGATTTAATATTTGGGTTTCTCTCCCTTCTTCCTTCCCTTTGATGAGCTAATGATTTTGCTGGTGTGATAAGTCAAAACGAATGGAAACTGGAGCAAGAATTTTAAGATGTACGAATAGAATAAACTATAACGAGACATGAACACTAAGTTATATTGTGTCTGAAGATACCGAAAGTTCTGATAATGATTCTTCTTGGTGTACCATACTTTTGAACGAATTTACAGTGAGAGCAAAGGTTAAGCACATAGGGGCGGGTAAATTCCGTATCATAAGTGATAAGGATGGCGGAAAATACGTCGGTACAATAGTAGATGCTTCCGACATATTTCACTGCAGATAATTCCGCGTAGGCCTATACCCGTTGTATCAACGTATTAGGTAGTCTTAGTTACATCTTTTGTATCTATGACCTTCCTTGATCCTACATATCGATTTAATGAAAGTTAGCTAAACCTTGTACCGCAAAGGTATCACATCGTCTTACTCTGGAATATTATGTCTCGAATTCGTTTTTGCCGACAGTACAAGCATAAAACTATAAAATAAAAGATTATCACATCTTACTGGTAATTGAAGTATAGTGTCTTCGCCAAATTTAATCCAAGGCCTAGCAAAATTCAATTGACTGGTAACGAGATAACCATATGCCTAAGGTCCAAACCTGAACGAGGCAAGGCCAACAAAGAACTGATAGGCAAGTTAGCCAACTATTTTGGAGTGTCTAAAGATAAACTGCGTATTATTTCAGGGCTGACTTCCACGAAGAAGTTAATTGAGATTGAAAAGGAGAATCAAGCATTCTAACAATCCAGGCAATAGTTCCCAGTAAAACGTGGGGAGTGTGATTGGAATCATAGTTCTTTAATATCAATGTCAGATTGGAATTGATAGGTTTAGCTTCCCAAGTCGTAACTAACGTATTGGAGTAATATAATTTATGTCATTGCTGAGATTACATTCCATTTTCTGGGGAGCGGTTCATTTAGTGTTCCCTTGCAGGATATCTGAAGTTCTTTGCAAATTAGGGCAAAATGTTTGGCCTTAGGTTTCAAGCCTAATGTCTG
>JALZOS010000122.1 GCA_030913755.1 Thermoproteota archaeon
CCATCAGCCTTTACAATATCAAGGGTCATGAACGTCTTCTCTGAAAATGGTGATTTAACGGATGAAACATACGACAAAAAAGTAACAAGATTTCTCACTGAATTTGAATGGTATATCGAAGCCTTAAGGAACCAAAGGGAAAAGGGTACTCCGTACTAGACAGTAAAATCAATTGGCTGGGCCCATCATTTATTTATTTAAGGGGTTGACAGACCGTGTTACATTACGTAGTGAAAATGTATGTTTAGCATGCCTAGAGAAAACTCTAGAATAAACTCTTCCTTGCAATACTCAATTCTTATGAAATCCTTAAATGGAATCTACTCCTAGCTGGCATTCAAATTGTTAAAATCTGAATCCGACAAATGTGAAGGATGTGAAAATAACGTAATAATTACATTATTTAGTATTTGTTTTATGTCGTTGAATAATGAAAGTTTTTAGGAAATTCAATTTGATGAATTCAAACATACTTCAAAGTGAATAGAATAATTACAGGAAATAACTCATTTAAAGCAATTCCACAAAAGCAATCATAATGCAAGCGGGCACTGACGTAGACTCGGGGAAACAAAGTAACTTTATGTTTGTTGCCACTTTTCTGCCGCTAAAGAGCTGGAAGTATATGATTCCTTTTCAGCAAATGACGTCAAAGGTGTTGAAGCAAATAAAACTAAGCAAAGGTGTGGTCAACTATGCCGTCAAGGCTGATTTCCGCAAGAAGTATTTCTGGACAGTTTCTATTTGGAAAGATCAGGATTCTCTCAGGCGCTTTGTAATCGCGGAGCCTCATGCAACTGCTATCAAAAAGTTTACTGAATGGTCTGGAGATGACTCTGCCTTTGCGGAATGGGCTAGTCAAAGTGATGCGATTGACTGGGCAGAGGCTTTGATAAAACTTCAGAACCCAACTTTTTACTACAAGAAAGATTAGAGATCGGTCGAGAGACCTTTTGTCTCCTCAAGTAGAAGCGGATCAAGAAAAGGAAACAGGAGAAGTGACAACAAATCAAATTTTTTGAATATGTAAACTACTATCTTGGAATCCTCGAACATTTGTCATATTTTGGATAACTATTCAGGTAGCTCCAAAATTGGATAATGTATCCTATATAGCACCACAAAATAATATTGATATAGTAAAAAAATAAAGTCATACTCACCAGAAGATATCATGAAAGCTATTGTAGATGGTAAGTCACGGACTATTTTTTTCTTCTATCGCTAAAGGACAGGAAGATATTGATAATCTGAAACAAATGCACGGGTTCACAAAAAAGCAATTTTACTCAAGGACAGGACGGATGATGAAGGTAGGTCTTATCGTAAGGAGCAGAGGTAAGTTTTGACTCACTTGTTTCGGTTTGGTAGTGTATCATGCTCAATTACAAATTGAGAATGCGCTCAATAACTACTGGAAGCTCAAAGCAATTTATTCAATTCAGTCGTCAGAGCAGATAGGAGAAGAAGAACGCACTAAATTGATAAAGACAATCTTGAGTGATCAAATGATAGAGAGCATACTAGTTAGAAATAGGTAGGTGGGACTCTCGTCTGGAATGACGCCATAGGACATTCGCGCTAGCAATAGATTTGTAATCTTGCTTGTTTTGTTATCTACCTTGTGAGTATATTGTCACTGGAGGATCTAAGTCGGTCTAGCTAACTGTAGAAGTTTAGGAATATGGGCGTTCTTAGTTAGCGACCCAAAGTAGTTAATAAAGCGCCGTGCTTCCACTTCATCATCATATATTGCTAGCGCTGTGGTAAACTGTTCTGGATTTGAGTAATTAGCAGTTTCGTAAATAACATGAATACCATCAACAACTATAAAGCTGATCGGCAGATTAGGCAGTCTCATCAAGTCAAATCGAGGGGATCTTACTATTTGGTTAACAAGATCCAAAGTCTGTCTATTCGGAGGAGTTCTTAATATTGCGTTAAGCCTATTTTCCAAACTAATCTGTTCCGGATTTCCGTCCAGTATGTGGATCCCTACCCCTCTTCCAAAGGTTTCAAATGTCTTATTTGATACATCAGGTTGATGGTATCGTGTAGCAAAATAAACTTCCTTTTCAGCTTTCTCTAGTAGTTTTAGCACCATGTTTACCAGGCTATCAAAATTTTTGACAATTTCAATTCCCGTCAAATGTTTTCCTGTAAGGGTCTTGTAAATACCCGTTGACTTTAGTATTTCGACCACTATTGCATCTTTTTGTTCTGATGGAAAGTCTTTTCTCCTACCCAATACATCAACACTCTTTAGTTTCCAATAACTATCAACAGCACCATCCATTGTTTTAATCTGTGAATTGTAAATAAGCGAACCAAATGTCGTAGTCCTGTAGAACGAGTCTCTTTTTTCAATCAGTCCTAATAACACTAGATTCTTGAGTCTAGTGTAATACTGCTTCTTACTCAAGCCACCTATATAATTAATTGAAGAAGCCTTAAGACCTGAGTATACGGCCCTAAAAATATTGGAAGAATACCTGTCAGCTAGCACGCTAAAGATATCCTGTGCAATCAAGCTATTTTTTACAATATCGCGCTTCAAGTGAGAATATTATCCAATAGGTGGCAGAACTAATTAAGTTTGTCCCAGAATTTGGCGTTGTCTTGCGGAAATTGGATATGATATTGATACTTTTCCGGCATAGGCCACCATTTCCATAGTAGGAAGCTTTTCAGATTATGGCCTTCCTAGATAAATGTCTGTATTAATGGCTTAATGTGCCAATATCCTATAACAGTGGCAACCTTGCTGTAGGTATAATTGATATTTAGTGTTTGCGTACTCAAATTCGGCTCGTATTCATATGACGGACGAAAGGTTTAACAGGACGTGGGTAGGTGAGGTAAGCATAGCCATTGTACCATCTTTTAAGTAATG
>JALZOS010000133.1 GCA_030913755.1 Thermoproteota archaeon
CGTGAGAGCAACATAGCAAATGTAGATTTTCTGAACCAAGTAGTTGACGACTTGGGGGAGGAAACTTTCTTCAGAAGAAAGTTCACGGCTTTACCGCTTGCTTCATCCTTAACTGTGAATGCGATATCAGCATCGTTCTCCCTGAGGCTCACCAATTCTTTCAAGTTCTTTTCATTGAACGGCATTTCATAAACATCTTCAGATCCTAAGGTTCCAGATGTTTCCATTTTAGTGGTATTAGTCCGTTGGTCATATACACGCACATGATTGAATAGAGTCCTGGTCCACATCTCAGGTTTGCGACAATCCAAGCGCATCATATGCCCGGACTTCTCCTAGAGAATATAGGAATTCGCTGCCGTCTTTTCTTCTAAAGCCCATTAATCTTAACATGAATTCAGTGTGGTAGATAAAGTCGAAAAACCTGTTAAGACTTCTTTGATACTTTTCCTTCGTTATAGGTGATTTCATCGAATATAGGTAAAGTGACCACGTGTCTGTCTCGCTTTGAGATTTTGTTTTCAACTATCATTTACTACCAAGAACCCACTAAAAAGCACCTCTATCGTCACGGGTCCAGAGGGACTCGAACCCTCGACCAGCTGCTCCGCAGGCAGCCATTCTATCCATGCTGAACTATGGACCCCTTTGCTACAGATAATTTTTCCATATATGAACTTCCCTTCCCATCTCAAAAAAAAATAAAAGGAAAACTACTTTATAAAGTGTGAATGTGTGAATGAGGTTTGCATACATCCTATTTAGGGAATGATTATTCTTAGGTGGTATGAATCAAATTTATAAAACCCACACGACAGAATCTCTTTTGAGTTTTAAGACTCATTGGTTGTATAAATCATGAAAGAAACATTTACTCATGCTATCAGTGACAGGATTCTCCTTTTTGATGGGGCAATGGGAACTGAAATCCAAAAGCTGGATCTTGAGGCTAGCAAGTATCCTGACAATATGGACGGCTTCAATGATGGCCTGGTGATAAGCGCCCCTACGATCATAGAAGAAATTCATAGAAGTTACCTGAGAGCTGGAGCAGATTGTATTGAGACAAACACGTTTGGAAGCAACCAGTTAAAACTTGAAGAATATGGTTACGGCGGTAGGGTTATAGAGGTAAATAAATTGGCCGCTTCAATTGCCGTTTCAGTAACTCAGGAATTCAGCGATAAACAAAGATTTGTTATCGGTTCCATGGGTCCGAGTGGGTATTTGCCAAGCTCCAACGATCCTGACTTGGGCCAGATAGAGCTAGGCAAAATTATACAAGCATTTTCCCTCCAAGCAGAGGGATTGATTACGGGAGGAGTTGATGCGTTACTTATTGAGACAAGTCAAGATATCTTAGAAGTTAAACTTGCCATTGAGGGAGGCTTTCAGGCAATCCAGAAAACTGGGAAAAAAATTCCAATAATTTCTAATGTTACTCTGGACAAATACGGAAAAATGCTATTGGGAACAAATGTCCAAGCTGCATACACTACTGTATGTGACATGGGAATACTTGCCTTCGGTTTAAATTGTTCAACAGGACCTCTGGAGATGGATCCGAGTATACGTTGGCTTGATGAACAGGATGAACTTCCTGTCCTAGTCATGCCAAATGCGGGAATGCCACAAAATGAGGGTGGAAAGGCTATTTATAAAATGAGCCCATCGAGCATGGCATCAGCGCTTGGTGATTTTTTGCGCAAGTACAAAAATATACGTATGATTGGAGGTTGTTGTGGAACGACCCCAGAGCATATACTGGAATTTTCAAAGGTGATTGGGCAATAGGACTTATAATCCTCACATGTAGTTATTCACTATTTAGCCTCTGATGAATTTGAAACATAAGGTCCCTCGGGTTAGCTCCGCAATGAAGGTCATTGACCTATTACAGATTCCACCCCCCCTAATAATTGGAGAGAGACTCAACACGCAGGGTTCAAAGAGAGCCAAAGCAATGGTCCTGAAAGAAGACTTTGATGGTCTTGTGACCCTTGGTAGGGAACAAGTCGAAGACGGAGCTCACTGTATTGATGTTTGCGTTGCAACAACAGAACGATCCGATGAGCTAGAATTCATGAAAAAGCTGGTAAAACGCCTTAGTCTTGAAGTCGAAGCGCCTCTAGTAATAGACACTACTGATCCTAAGGTCGTAGAAGAGGCCATACTCCAGATTCCGGGTAAACCAATCATCAATTCTATTAACCTTGAAGGCGATGGTGCCAGATTTCACTCCCTTGCTCCCTTAATGTCAAAATACGGTGTTCCCGCAATAGCTATGTGCATAGGACCTGATGGAATGGCAAAGACTGCCCAAGAAAAAATCGATGTGGCGAAATTGCTTTATGAGACAGGTAAGAAATATAATTTAAAACCATGGCAATTCATATTTGATGTATTAACCTTTACGCTTGCAACTGGTGAAGCTGAGTATGCAAACTCTGCCGTAGAAACACTTTCTGGTATATCGCTTATTAAAAAAGAGCTGAAAGGTTGTTTTACTAGTCTTGGTTTGAGTAATGTCAGTTTTGGCTTGCCATCAAGTGCAAGAAAAATAGTCAACTCTGTTTTTTTACACCATTCAATAAAGGCAGGACTAGACGCAGTAATAATCAACCCTAGGGACATTACTCCTATGTCAGAGATCGAACCAACACAATTAAAGCTAGCAGAGGATCTTATTTTTAATAAACACGCCAATGCTCTTTCTGACCTCATTACATATTTTGAAGGCTCCAAAGCAAGCTCGGTTAACGCTCCCAAAAAATCAGATCTTGACCCAAACTGGGACTATGACAAAAAATGTTACTTTCGTATAGTAAATCGTCTTAAGGAGCGAATTGAAACTGATGTGGTTGGATCAATAACTAATAGGGTGTTGAAAAAACTGGGTGGAGAATCACATCAGTATCAGACTCTATCACCATTGAGAGAGCATCCTGACCTTGCTCATGAGGCAGCTGTCGAAACATTGAACGATGTATTGTTACCAGCTATGAAGGAAGTAGGTGACAAATTTGGTGCAGGGGAATTGATATTACCATTTGTGCTAAAATCTGCAGAGTGTATGAAATCAGCGGTTTCAGAGCTGGAAAAGTATTTGATAAAGAAACAGGGAGTCAGCAAAGGTAAATTAGTCATTTGTACTGTTTATGGAGACGTACATGATATTGGAAAGAACCTGGTAAAGACAATCCTTTCAAATAACGGGTACGCAGTGTTCGATCTCGGAAAGCAAGTTCCGATAGCACGAATTATAGAAAAGATAAAAGAAGTCGATGCAGATGCCGTTGGACTATCGGCCCTCTTGGTTTCTACTTCAAAACAGATGAATGTTTTCGTAGAAAATGCAAGGCAGCTGAATCTGAAAATTCCAGTTCTCTGTGGAGGAGCAGCGATAAATAGCGACTACATTAATCGGGTAGCCAAGAGTGAACACATTTACACTCCAGGAGTCTTTTACTGCAAAACAGCCTTTGACGGACTTCGAGTCATGAATACGTTAATGTCTCCTGAAAGAGAAGATTTCTTGAATCAATGGAGAGATAAAATCCAAGCATGGAAAGACAAACCATCGGGAACTTCCGCCCAAGAAGAGATTCAACAAAGCCAGATAACCCGTGTCTCTCCACCAATTCCACCTCGCCTGGACGTCGAAACACGATTGGAACCCAAGGATATCGATCTTTACGAAATCTGGAAATATCTGAACAAAAAATCGTTGTTTGTTTTATCCTGGGGAATTCGTGGTCAGGGTGCTAAGGATCTTGGCGTCGAGCCAGAACGACTTTATTCTGAATGGAAAGACCGAGTAGTCAAAGAAAAATTATTTTCTGCGCATATCGTTTATGGGTATTTTAGATGTCATAATCAGGACAGAAAGTTAGTGGTAGAATCGAAAGGTGGAAAGGTTGTCTTTGACTTTCCCAGATCATCGAAAGGAAGACGGCTCTGTATAACAGACTACTTTGGTGAAAACGACGTAGTAGCATTTCAGGCAGTCACGGTCGGGACTGAAGTTTCCCTCAAGATCGATGAGCTTAATTCCCAAGATAGATACACCGATGCCTATTATTTGCATGGATTGGCAGTTGAAACTGCAGAGGCATTGGCAGAATGGACTCACATGAGGATTAGAACTGAACTTAAAATTGATTCAAATCGAGGACTTCGGTACAGTTGGGGATACCCTAGTTGTCCTGACGTCTCCCAACATGATCTTGTATGGAGACTTATCGACCCTATAAAATCGGGCATGAATTTGACCGAAGCTGGACAGATAATTCCTGAACAGTCAACAGCAGCCATAGTAGTCCACCATCCAGAAGCTGAATACTTTCTATTGTGAGCTGGAGTGAGCATGCGTAAGAACTTTGTTATACGGAGCAGGAAAAAATAAATATCCTTGAATAAAGGAGCGAATGCCAACTGTGAATAATCGAAAAATTTTAGAATCTTTGTTGGGAAATGGCTATTACTGATTTCTCCTTTGCTTGCGCAATAGATGAAGTGCCAGCATATTTCACCTATGAAAAAGAAACAATGTTGCTTATTCAATCTAAGGCTTCTGCAAAATTAGGAAAGAGTGATTTTGAAAATATTGAAAAATTCATTCCTGCCTTGATTTCACATGAATCCATTCACGTAGTGATATCAAGAATAGAAAATTCTCAAACCTCTGAATCATTGGACAATATAGAAGTTATCGTGGAGACAGGGGGGAGAAGATTTCAAGTCAGTATCAACAACATCCTATTTGCAAATGATGAGTCAGGTATCGTATTTTGGTAATGATAGTGGAATTAGTTGGCTCATTCCGGTCTCTATCCAAAACAGGAGGATTATTTGATATTATTCACTGAGATTGTCTGCATGGTTTTTTCATGGTTGTCGCATACAATTTTAACTTTCTTTCCATATTATCACTGGATGTACCCTGCTTAATTTTCTCTATAATAGCACTTCCAACAATGACTCCGTCGGCGCCAGCGTCTATCATCTGTTTCACGTGGAATGAAGTGCTGATCCCAAATCCTACGGCTATGTTCTTTGTGGGTCCGGCTAACCTCTTAATGTTCCTTATTGAGGTAATAGAATATTTTGCAAACGAACTCCTTGCCCCTGTTGTTCCAAAAACCGAAACAACATAAACAAAGCCTGAAGAATACTTAATGATTTTTTTCATCCTATCTTGTGCGGTATTCGGAGATACAAGAAATACTGTTGCTAGGTCAAGTTCTTTTGCAAATTTGACGTAATCTTCGGATTCCTCGATGGACATATCGGGCAGTATGAACCCATCTATCCCTGTGATTTTTGCACTGCACATGAATTCTTTAAAGCCTTTCTTGAATGGTATATTCGAGTAGGTCATTGCGAGGATAGGGAGGTTCGGAAATTTTTTCCGTATCTTCGCTGCAAGTAGAAGACATTTATCGGGTGTCATCCCTTTTGTCAAGGCTTTAAATGACGCGTCTTGAATTGTTGGTCCGTCTGCAATTGGATCTGAAAATGGAATTCCTATTTCTATGATGTCTGCGCCTCCACTTACCAATGCAGATATTATTTTTTCACTGTGACTAAAATCAGGATATCCGCCCACTACATAACAAATTAGTGCCCTTTCTCCCCTTGACTTTAGGTCAAAAAACTTTTTGTTTATTCTATTATTTTCTTCGATAGACATTCGATGCATTTTACCTCTTGAATTTAGTATATCTCATTACCTCCTCGATATCCTTGTCACCCCTCCCCGAAAGAGTGACAACAATATCCTTACGCCTCCCGATGTTCCTTGCCAATTTCATTGCATAAGAAATTGCATGAGCGGATTCAAGGGCTGGTATAATTCCCTCAAGTCTTGAGAGTGTATGGAATGCATTTAGGGCTTCTCCATCATTGACTGCAACGTAATTAGCTCTTTTTATCTCCTTTAAGTGTACATGTTGAGGACCCACGCCAGGATAATCAAGCCCCGCAGAAATACTATGTGTGTCTTGGACTTGTCCATTCTTGTCTTGAAGTATATATGTTCTCATACCATGCAAAATTCCTTCTGAACCTGCGACCAAAGTAGCAGCATGCTTCCCAGATCTCATTCCCATTCCACCGGCTTCCACACCATAAAGGCGAACTTTTGAATAGTCAATAAATGGGTAGAATGTGCCTATGGCGTTACTTCCTCCTCCTACGCAAGCTACTAGAGCGTCAGGCAAGGAACTTGTAATTTTGTTTATCTGTGCTTTTATTTCTCTTCCTATTATACTCTGAAAATCTCGTACAATCATTGGGTACGGATGAGGACCTACTACCGACCCGATTAGATAATAAGTGTCCTTAACATTAACTATCCAGTCCCTTAAGGCTTCGTTAATTGCATCCTTAAGGGTTCTCGTACCAGAATTGACTGAATGTACTTTGGCACCCAATAATTCCATACGATAGACATTAAGTCGCTGTCTTTCAACATCTAACGCTCCCATGTAGACCTCGCATTCTAGTCCTAACATTGATGCAGCCATCGCAGTGCCTACCCCGTGTTGACCGGCACCAGTTTCTGCTATAATCCTGGTTTTGCCCATCCTTTTGGCTAGTAAGCATTGTCCAATACAATTATTAGTTTTGTGAGCACCACCGTGTAGTAGATCCTCTCGCTTGAGAAAAATTCTTGCTCCACCAGCGTGAGTTGTAAGATTCTTTGCAAAATATAGTGGCGTGGGCCTTCCAGCATAATGGGACAGATAAGATGAAAAATCCTTCTTAAATTGGGGATCTTTCTTTAACTTGTCGTAGGCTTCCACGAGCGCGTCAATAGCAGGAATGAGCGTTTCAGGTATGTACTTCCCCCCGTAATTTCCATATTTTCCATTAAGTGGAAATTTGGATAAATTGATCATGAATGTGCCCTCCTGAATATCAGGCCATTTCTTACCCCATCTAATCTACTCTGCATGACATAACTCTGCGACTTTAGAGATTTGATCTTTCGATTCCATGATGCTGGTTCCCACTAAGAATGCATCGACACCCAATGGCCTCAAACTTCTTATTTGATCCGAAGTGGAGATACCGCTTTCACTGATAATAACTTTGTTTCCCTTCTGACAAGTTTGCAATAATCTTTTGGTAACATCTAAATCAACGTTAAGATTATCCAAATTCCTGTTGTTGATCCCAATTAAAAGCGGTTCTTTGATGCTATTCATGACTTCTTTGAATTCTGATTCCTTGTGAATCTCTACCAAGACGTACAAAGCTTTGTCTTGTGCATATTGCATAAACCTTTCGATGGTGCCCTCAGCCATTCCATCATCAAATATGGTTTTTATCAGTAGAATACAATCCGCTCCAATTCTTTTTGCAGCGTCGATCTGGACCTCGCTGACTATGATATCTTTCATCAAGATTGGCACTCTGACAGCTTTTCTTACTTTTGCGACATAGTCTATCGAACCCTTGAACATGTATGGTTGAGTAAGTATTGAAAGACCAACTACGCCTGAACTTACTAATCCTTCTGCAAGATGGACTAAATCTATATCACTCGGATCTACGATTGTTCCCCTGGACGGTGAAGAGAATTTGATTTCAGATATTATTGGAACATGAGTACAAGAAAGGATAGATTTTCTAAACGAAATAGCACAATGATTATCCAGATGATATTTTTCGGCGTCATAATATCCCTCGTCAACAGCCTTATAGGAATTATTAACCAGGGTCTCAAGTAAGCCATTTCTGTTAAAAAACTTGCTCAAAGATTAATGTTCTCACCGCAATCCATCAATCGCTATTCATTTCACTATATTGGTCTTAATAATTTATCAGTTACGACGAGCTGTGCTAAGTATATCAAACATCTGTCATTAGCGATTTGACTATTAAACTATTGACAGCTAATTCTGAGAGATGGCGGTTTATGAGCGTGTCTAGATTAATTAATATAGTATCTTCCATCATTATTCAACTCAATCCAAACTTGCCGGAGAGCGAAATATTCCTTGACAGATCCAAATTATCAGCTAGATACATACCAAGGGAGCTCCCGCATCGGGACAAACAAATCTCCATGATTCACACAATTTTCAGGAATTCGTACATAAAACCTGAGGAATTCATACTTACTACAATTCAAGTGATAGGACCGGCAGGGATCGGTAAGACATCCACGGTGCTCAAGTTTTCGGAAACATTGCAAACAGAATTTAAGCAAGCGGGCCTAGTATTAAAAATTGCGTACATTAACCTTAAACTTCAAGGCGGTAATAAGTACGCAATATACAGGTTTCTTCTTGAAAAAATCGCGCCGGAACTTCCAGCTCAAGGCCTCAGTGCTGAGGAAATGTTACGATATTTGTTATCATATTTGAGAGAAAATAAAACATATGCATTGATCATCCTGGATGAAATTGATTATCTAGTGCGTTCTAGTAAAGATAGTGGCATCATATATGACTTTACCCGCCTTAATGAATTTGACCTGAATACACATTGTAACATTTTTGGAGTGATTTTTATTGCGAGGAGTACTGAATTTTACAACAAGATTGATCAAGCAGAACTAAGTACACTGGGTAGGGTACCTATCGAATTTCCACCATATTCTAACAAGCAGATAAGTGACATATTAGTTAGAAGATGTTCAGAATCATTTAATCCAAATGTGGTTGGCTCAGATATTATAGATGAAGTTTCTGCTATTGCAGTTTCTCCTCAGGTGAATGGAGACGTAAGATATGCTCTCGATCTTATTTTATACGCCGGACAACTTGCAGAAACGCAAGGTAGTGGAAGAATATCCTTGGACCAGATTCGCAAAGTACATGGCCAGAGCCGTCCATCGATCACAACCGAGGACATAATGGGCCTTCCAAAAAGTCACCTCGTAGCACTTATGGCAGTAGTAAAAACACTTAACGTAAGAAAAAAACAGTATGTTGAACTTAAAGAAATACGTTTGCATGCACTAGAATTAGCCGAAGAATATAAGATGAAGAAATTTGAAGTTGAAGACTATCTGGATGATTTACTTGACCAAAATATAATAGAAATGAAATCACTAAAGGAGATAGGAATAAACGGTGCAGCATTGAATGAACTTGGACCCATATTAGAAAACCAGTTGAAGAAGAAAAGATAGAATGACAGAAATAGACAGCAAAATCATAATAGAAAACGGAATTGGCACATTAGGTAAAATCAAGATAATCAGAGCTCTAGCTGAAGAAAGAAAAATGGTTACAATTTATGTTCTTCATAAAAGGACAGGTTTGAAAAGGGAAGACATCAAACGTAACCTGAAAGATCTAATAAGAATTGACTGGGTCAGAGAAAAGAAAATGGTGAATTCCATGTACTACGTAAACAGAGAAAATGAGTTTATTAAGAATCTTCTCACATTTTTCTTGAATGTAGGATATATTGGGCTAAGATAAACTAATCCAAATGCTCAAATTTCGATGGGCTTGGTCCCATGATTTTTCTAAATATGATCAAATTATTACGGACTGAGCTAACTGAAATTAGTATCACTTACCTATATTCGCATTCATTAAGGAATTTAGCACTTACCGACGTTGATTGTGGTGGATGTTAAGTATCAATTGGTTGAAAAAGGATTAAAAAGGTGAGAATTTAAAGTTCTATGTGCGGATAAGATCAGAGGAGCAGATTACACCCAAGTTTATTTTTGTTACAGGAGGTGTAATGTCTGGTCTTGGAAAAGGAGTAATTACGTCATCGACAGCCAAACTTTTACAGTTATTAGGTCTGAAGGTTTCTTGTGTAAAGATAGACCCCTATGTAAATTATGATGCTGGGACGATGAATCCCATAGCCCATGGGGAAGTATTCGTAACAGATGACGGTGGGGAGTGCGACATGGACATAGGAAACTATGAACGGTTTCTGGATATTTCAATGACAGAAAACCATAACATTACCACAGGCAGGATATACTCTGAAGTGATCAAGGCTGAGCGGGAGGGAAAATACCTTGGCCAGTGTGTGCAGATAATCCCTCACGTAACTGATACAATAAAGGACAAACTAAGAAAATTGGCAACAGGTCGCGATGTCTTGGTCGTAGAATGCGGAGGCACTGTGGGCGATATAGAGAGCTTACCTTTTCTAGAAGCTCTCAGACAAATGCAATTGGAATGTGGCGATTCTGGTGCACTATTCATACACGTAACATTAGCTCCCATTCTTGATGTCGTAGGCGAACAAAAAACTAAACCCACACAACATAGTGTCCAGGAATTGCGCAGGATAGGGATCCAACCGTACATACTGGCAGTCAGATGCAAAAACCCCCTAAATCTCGAAGCAATACACAAGATATCCATGTTTGCTAGCATTAAGGAAAATTGTGTGATTTCTTGCCACGATGCACCTTCAATATATCATGTACCTGAAATCCTAGAGAAACAAGGAATTGTAAAAGTAATAGCTCAAAAGCTAAATTTGAGGAATTCAAAAGTTGGGTGGGAGAATTGGAAACACATTACCAGTGGCTATTCGAACTACAACGGTAGAGTCAAGATTGCCATAGTAGGCAAGTACGTTAGTCTCCCTGATAGTTACGTTAGTGTGTATCAGGCACTATTACACGCTTCTGCAAAGCTACGCAAAAAGTTGAGTATAGAATGGATAGAATCTGAAATATTTGAAACCAAAAAGGAAGAGACAGGATTGCTAAGGAAATTTGATGGGATACTAGTTCCTGGCGGATTTGGAAAAAGGGGTAGTGAAGGGATAATCAGAGCAATTAATTTTGTCAGAAAGCGAAATATCCCTTTCCTTGGAATTTGTTTTGGATTTCAGCTCTCTATAGTGGAATTCGCACGGAATCAATGTGGAATTGCTGATGCCACTTCTGAAGAGTTCAATCCCAAAAAGAACGATCCCGTGGTCGAATTCATGCCAGAACAGAAGAATGTAAGTAACTATGGAGGCTCAATGCGATTGGGTAAACACAGGATTACTATAGTGCCTAGAACACTTTCCAGCCGCATCTATGAGAGGCTTATGATAGAGCGTAGACATAGACACAGATATGAATTTAACCAGCATTATCGAAAACTCATTGAAGAAAACGGAATGGTGCTGTCGGGCCATTCTGACTACGGGAGGCGGATTGAAATGTTGGAAATCCCAGGCCACAGATTTTACCTAGCTCTCCAATATCACCCAGAATTTACAAGTAGACCAGGAAAACCCGAAGAGTCATTTGGTGCGTTTGTAAAAGCCTGCGTTTCGCCGATAATAAACCCCTAAATCCTCAGCTCATATATTTTCTGTCTTGCATCCCTTAGCGACGTCTTTTTTCTGACGTAGCCCCGTTGCAACAGGTGACTTAAGGAAAGTCTTATAGTTCTTTCTGGCAACATGGTTCTTTTACACAGGTCCTTCTGACTCAAAGCACCTTCATATTCCATAGTTTTTAAAATTAGTTTTGCGCTTGGTGGCATATTAAGTAGCTCTTCTGCCAATTTTACTTTTTTCTCGATAATCTTTGCTGAAGAATCTTTTATCATCCTTACAAATCTTGTAGGATAGTCGTGTTTGCTACATTCTAGTTTCTTACGTACAGTAACTCTTTTGCCTCCATCTAGTACTACGTCGCACAAGTACCTACATAGAATGTCGGTGATCTCCAAGGTGGAATCGTTTGGAACGATCAGTGGCCTGCGTGTGTTGTCAAGAGAATTCACGGAAACGACTATGAAAACTTGGGATTTTTGTAGGACCATCGGTCCGCCCGCGGACATACTATATGCAGTGGAGCCAATGGGTGTTGAAATGATTACACCATCACTATTGTCATGCCAGAGGTCGCCGTGGTTCACTTTAAGTACGTATTCTAACAATGTAGCACTTTTCCTAGGAAAAAGGGCAACATCATTAAGTACTGGTTCGACTTCTTTTCCATCTACCTTCACAGAGAGTCTGAAAACCTCATCAACCTCGTAATCTCCTTTCTTCAATCTCATGACGGCAGATTCCAATTCGCTTACATCTACCTGTCCCAGGAAACCTGTGGAATCCGATTCGTATATGCCTAGTACTGGAACTGATAAATCACGTACCTTATGAGAGTAATCAAGTATTACTCTATCTCCTCCAGCAACTAGGACTATGTCCGCATTGTGTGCTGTGGAGCTACCCCCATCCCTAAGAATTTCTGCATCTACGCCAAGATCATCCAAAATTCCTTTTATCTTATAACCCAAACTTCCCTCCCTCCAGTCCTGACCTGAGATGGCTATCTTCATTTTCAGAATAATAACAGCGATATACTACCGCAATTTAAATCTAAAATGCATAAAGTTCTTTTATAATTTTTCATATTTCAAGGTGTTATAGTAGTAAGAGGCATTTTCTTCAACTTTTGACCTTCTTGGAATTTTTTCGACCCCACGACATTTGGAATCTAATGCTGCTGCGGCGGCGCCAACTGCAAAACAAAATGCCCACACAACGTCTTTTTCTCTCATAAAAGTGCAACTAAAGGCAGAGGAGATAATATCACCTATCCCTGTCGAATCAGGTATTTTGACATAAGAGAGATTTAACCAATAATGAGTGTTGGCGTCAGAAACGTGAATTGTTCCTTCTTCGGTATGTATCACGAATCCAACACCATAATGGGCATGAATTTTCTTAATCCCAGATCGGCCAAAGATACCGCCCGTCAGAGATCCAAGTTCTGCAGTGTCCAGCTTGATTGCATTTATGTCTTTAAGGTTCAAATTTGCTTCATTCTTTATTACAATTACACCTGATGCATCGACCATTCTTGTATAGCCTTGTGGATCAAGCATCACAAAATTTCGTTTTCCAGGATTGTTCTTTATATAGTCTAGCACGGTCTCTGGGACTTCGTCAAAGACGGGACTTATGAGCCATCCATCAGTCTTTATATGTTCAACATCAGCCAGCCTTATTTTGTCACAGTTCGATTCCAGTGTGAGCATTCTAGATCGCCCCAAAGTTTGGATGAGAAACTTTGTAGTTGGCAAGTTTGATATTCCTGAGGGGCTCAACACAATACCTCTTCTCTTGAGAAAGGATACGTATTCATCTTTCAAGTTTTTACCAAATCTGGTTACTATATTTGTAGCAAAACCAAGGTTCGTTGCTGTGAGACCAGCATAACATGGTGGTCCACCGATGCTTTCTGTTGCAACTCCGTCTTGACCAAGAATCGTGTCCATGACTAAATTGGACACAATTGTTATATTCATTCCCTGTGAAGGACACACCATTTCAATATATATCTCCATGTTCCAAGAATTATTTACCCTTCATCAGAAGGAATGAGGACCATTAATCACATCGTGTCAGGTCGCGAAGGCAATTCTCCGTTTCACAAGACAATTAAATCCATCGATGAGTGCCTCAATCAAGATACCAAATCGGTGCTTGCGGCGAAGTGTATTTCAACAACTAAAAGCAAGTATACCCTGCAGTCAAGATCATTTGTTTCCTCTTCACCCATTCGCATCTACAAGCAGCTAAAAGATTTTGCAATAGTGGTGGTAAAAATTTGAAACTAACAGCACATGGAATTGAATCTTATCAGAAGATTTAAAGCATAGAAACTGATTCTCCCTAATATGCCGAAGAAGAGGACAAGCAGAGGACGTACTAAAGGCGGGAAGGGCAGCTCCGGTACGGTACACTGCAGTCAATGCGGCGCTATGGTTCCCCGAGATAAGGCAAAAAAAGTGACTGGAAGAATCACTTTCGTTGAACCCGCACTGGCAAAGGAGCTAAGAGCTCAGGGTGCATACATAGCTCCATCAACTGATGTAAAATTCTATTGTGTTTCCTGTGCCGTACATAGAGGGATAGTGAAAGTAAGATCAGAGGCTGACCGTAGGATGACTGGAAGATTACGCTAATTTTTGAGTTTTTTCAACGTATAATGTAATCTCTGAACGAAAGTAAATGAGGAGAGAATGGAAACTATTATCGTGCCAATCTCTACAGAGTTAGTAATTGGAATAAGCCCCATCACAGCTATTACTAAAAGTCTTTCTGCTCTTTCCCCCAGACCAATACCTTTCAAGTCGATTCCAAGTGACTCTGCCTTCGCCCTGGAATAACTGACCATCATGGACATGGATATCGCAATCAAACAGATTACTGGGTTTGCTAGGCCACCTACTGATATTCCGATGAAGACTATGATTTCAGCAAGTTTGTCGTAAGTTGAATCTATAAAAGAACCCTTTGCAGTGGATTTGTTAGTAGCTCTGGCAACGCTACCATCTATGATATCAAAAAAGCCAGAAATTAATAGGAAGATACTTCCAACCACAACGGGCGATAGTAGTATTATTCCGGCAAACTGATAGGATAACCCGAAACTCAAGGCTGAAGCAATGGCCATCACCAATCCAACACTGCTCCAAAATGTTGGGGAAAACCCTAGCGTACCTAACTTTGTACCCAGTCGGGCAGTGAGAGGATTTATCTTTTCTCTCAGTCTATTCAGCAAACCTTAAATTTTCATCTCCATCGAATGTGAGCTCATTACTCGGATACGCTGACTAGCATCTTAATTCCTTTGATACATTAGAATTAGTTGATGTATTTTGAAGGGTTCAAATAATCTCACGATTTTAGTTCTATTAAGAGGGAATCGACATCATCCTTAGTTAATCCTATTCCTTTCCGTGCATCCCTTCTACCCATAATTCTTTCACCATCAAAAGATATTATAGTCGGGACAGTCTCTATGGAAAAGCGATCCCACAATGGGCTGTCATCATCATTTAATTTTGTACTAAATAGGGAAAAATTTGACTTGATTGAGTCAAAAATCGGCCTGAACCTTTGACAAAAAGGGCACCAAACAGCATAGAATAGGACTAATGATTTTTCATTTCTAGAAAAAAGATCATCAAAGTCTGCAGGACCTATATCGCTCATTTGTAGATAAGAGATCCCTTTCACTAATATTGATTTTCATTTGTGAATCTCATGAGTTAATTTTAATCAACTCGGCACATGCGTACCAGACAAAGGAGATTTAGTAGTATTCTCCATTTGAAAAGAAACCTCGTTCTAACCCTTTATTTCAGGCGTAAAGATTTTTCATGGTAGTTAGAAATTCCTTTTGAATGTGTATAGACAGAAATTACAAGCCTCGCATGAATAATACAACTGATCAAAGTCTGAAGACAAGGTCATGATATCATTACATCTTGGGCATTCTATCTCATGTTCTATCTTCAGATTCTCTGCCTTTATTTTAGAATTTTGGTGGACCTTTGATATATTCACATTTTTATTTTTTTTAGTCTTCGTTTTATATCGAAATAATTTTTTTGGGAATGTTGAAAAAGCAAGAAGTCAAATATACTAACTCTACTGGTCAAAACACAGAATAAAGTTCTCATAACCGTTACAAAACTAGAATTTCCTCTTCTGATCCGTCAAGAACAATGTCATGCATCGTAGTCCATGGTGCTGAGCCCTACCTGTGCAAATTAATTATTTGATCGTTACCTTGAATGTCATCTTGCGCAGATTATGAGAATGCACTCTCATTCTGATAAGCTTAGGCATAGGTTGCCTTGATCGAAGAGCGTGCGCCACAGGCTTCGCAGTGAAGGAACCCTAGTTTCTTGGTCTTTTCTGTTCTAGTATCCGGACTTTGGCAAACAGGACATATAACATAATCCTTGATATATCGATCTATTAGAGCGCTAAAAGAGGATGGTTCTTTTCGACCAAGAAATATGACGCGTTCTCCAGCGATGTATCCCGCGGAAGCAAGTTCTTTATTGAGGTATAGTAAGATCTTTTCGGGATCTCTCCGTAATGCCTTGGGAAATTCCATGAAATTCCTAAATATTGTGCGCTGCCCCACCCACATAACTTGAGGTACTGGAACTTCAAGTCTAGCTGCAGACTTTTTGGCGGTATCGCCCAAATTGGTTTGTATTCTCTTCAATAAGACCTCATATGCCATATCATTATCGTCCTTATTCATATACTGCTTGAAATGAAGAAGGCTTTAATGTTCGTTGTGCTAGCGTTAGACTGATTAAAAGTAATTCCACTCTGCAGCCAATTCAGCAGATTTTCTAATGTGTAATTAACCAGAATTAAAAACGATCCAGATAGTCAGTGACCCTGACTATCTTGGTTAAATCTTGTGTCGATATAGATCGATGAGCCTCTAAGGCCATTATAAAGTTATAAAGTTACAAAGTTATACTTACTTTTCCCTAATCTTTCCTTGACTACGTTGAGTGCTACTTCAGATGAATCACAACCAATCCAGCGCCTGCCCAATTTTTCTGCGGCCACGAGAGCGGTTCCTGAACCACAAAAGAGATCAGAAACAATTGAACTTGGTTTGGAAAATAGACCAATAACCCTTTCGAGCAGAGCGTTGTGTTTTTCCGTGCTAAACCCTGTGGAATAGTTGTATGACTCAATATCTAGCCATAAGGTATCAATGATCTTACTTGTCTTCGGAGGTATCCAGTATTCTGGGTATTTTACTGTACTTCGTTTTCTTATAAATTCCAGAATCCTTCCATTTTTTTCCCAGTATTGCTCCAATGGATATTTCATTTCATATTTTTTCGTGTAAAGATCGTAGTTTTGAATAGCCTTGATTGCCCTTTCTTTTGACCATTTCCACTGTCCTCGTTCTGGAGCAGAGTCAAATATTTTGTATCTCATTGTTGGTCTGTCGGTATTGCTCCAAAAGCTCATCCACTTTGATTTCAAATCTGCCGGAACCAAAGGTTTAGAGAACTTCGTGGATGGATACTTTGAATACCACAATATAATGTCGTTAGCTGTGTGCATGCGATCAACTTTTTCAAATTGGTAGAGCAAATTCTTTCTTCTTCCTCTCTTAACAATAATCTCGTTTCGAAAATTTTCGATTCCGAAGATTTCATCCATGGCAAGTTTTACGTAATGAGATGCGTGCCAATCAAGATGTACAAAAATGGAACCTTCCACAGATAAAAGGCTCCTGATTAAAGATAGCCTAGGATATATCATGTTCATGTACAAATTAATTTGGTTACTCCATGTATCTTTAAAGGCAAGATCTGTCCACATACCACCCCGACGGTAATAACTAGCTCCTGTATAAAATGGTGGATCAATGTAAACAAGGTCTATTTTTTCTTTGAATCCATTTAACAACAAATATTTCATTGCCTTTAAGTTATCCGCAAGTATCAGTAGATTTTCATCAAAAGACTTCGTTCGTGTCCCGGGTACCCCAATAAGCTCTGTGTCAAATTCGCATTTCTTCCAAGATAGTCGAATTGAGGAATTTCTAGACTGCCGCAATTTTCTAATTCACCATAGTTTTTTAGTAATTCAAACGATCAAACGATCTCCTAGTACATTAACTCTTGGCCGACCAACATTGCTTATTTATGCCAGGGTGTAATTCATACGCTGGCTCTCGTAGAACAATGATCCATTCTTAACAACTACGAATCCATTCTTAACAACTACGAATCCATTCTATGAAAGGTGTCAATAGAGAAGGATACGGAAGAAGTGATGTATCCTTGGTGTTGAAACCAAGCATCAACATCCTTCCATCAAGTAGATCTCTAATATCAGCAGGTAATTGACTTCCTGGCAGCGGATCAAATAAGTGGAAAAAGTAATCTTCTTTGTAATATGCAATGTGAAATGTAAAGATATCAGTTAAAATGGTAGGATCTCGCGAAATTCTCCTATTCAAATCAATATCACCTGAGGAAATCATCTCTTTTGCATCTACCGTGATTTGCATGGATCGTTTGAGAAAATTTTGGCGCACTAATTCTTGGTTCATGGCTGACTCTAGGTTCGCATACCTCTTAACTTCATTAGATATTTGAGTGACGGTCTTTCTAGCAAGATTTTTCACATTCAGGATCTCAAGTTCGCCGTGGACACCGTGATTCTTGCCAAAAAGGTAGAAGCAGGCCATTAATTCAGTTTGGATCACAATTGGCAGATCGACCTTACAATTCATGAACTCCAGAATTCTACCAGGAAGGTCGCTGGGCAGAAATATTCCCATGTAGGAATCTGATATTATCATACTGAGCCATTGCAATTATACAATCGGGCATTGGCACAACGAATGTAGGTATTCGTCTTGAACAATGAATAAATTCTAGATCAGGAGTTAAATAAATCGTTTAACGAGATCATTGATAAAAAAAGGTAAGGAAGCTCAATGGGCGTGAGGTGGTGGTGCGCTACCCTTTGATAAAGATTCATTAAACGTACCGTCTGCCTTCTCATGGAATTCTAAAGCTGCTTGATCTACTTTTACTGCCTGGGGAGGACAGACCGAGACACAAGCCATGCACCAAATGCAATCGTGTTCTCGAATTGGATCTGCCTTGTCAGTAAAATCTTTTCTCTCATCTTTTACGTCTTTGCCAGTCCCTGCAAATGTGTTTTTTATTGCTTCAACTGCAGGTACATCATGTTCGGTTCTATACCATTGAAAGACTTGTACTGGGCACGCTTCAATGCACGCTCCATCTGCGACGCAGGAATCCCAATCAATCGCAACCATAGTCCCGCTAACACCGAGTGGAACAATTTCCTCTCCCTTCGCAGCGTATGCAGCTTTAACCTCTTCGTTCTCTGCAGCCTCTTTTAACTTGCCGGGGCCCCACATGAAATGAGCATGTTCTCCGTCGGCGTGCTGTATCTTACCGATAACTTGGTAGTTTTTTGGAAAGTCTGGATCTATAGGCATTCTATTCGTTTTATTCTCCAGCGAAATATTATATAAACCATGTGTGTAGCGACTCTGATTATTGATGCTAGACCACCTTCAATCATCTTACAAGGACAATGGATAATTCATTTCCATTTAATCTACTTGAATACAATTTCATTCCAATAGCCGCTAGTGGTAACATGACTGTATTAGCCACATACCCTGTTTCATGCCTTGCAGTAATTATTAATTCATCACTATCCTTCATGACATTTACATCAGATTCTTTAACAAATGGCAGCCTCACCGTGACAGTAATTGAATCACTGGTCTCATTCAAAGCGTACACCTTTCCCTGGAAGAAAACATTAGAAGGGTCAGAATCGCCAAAAATTTCAAGGGCATGATCTCTTAACATTTGAATCCCCTGAAGTTCTTTTTCCCTTAATTCAGCCATTCTGCACGGCACTGGATAGAAATCAAATGGTATATTTTCTGAAATCTTTTTCGTATCATGATGCGCCTTATCGACTTTGTTTATAAGGACTAGATCGACGTTTATCCCAAATAATGATGCCGACATTAAAGCCCTTTTAGCATTTTTGAGGCTGAACATATCGGTATTGGTTACAAGACGCAGACTAGCAATTAACGGGTTTGACATTATGCCCCCCAGATTTTCTAGACGCTTCAGGATGTCTGCTTCTTGATTCAAGAAGGAGCCAATCTGACCAGAATAACCAGATAATGGTTGAAACATTCTAGCAACACCCCCTAACAGTCCACCAAGGCCTACAAGATTTCGTCGCAAAGAACCAGCCAACTTTGGAAAGTGCAAAAAGCGAAGGGCTTCTCCCGAAGCAGGCATATCCAAGACAACTACATCGCAATCGCTTCTTGTTAAGACCTGTTCAATTTTTAGAAGCGAGAAGAGTTGTGTCATTCCAGGCAGCATACCTATTTCGTACGCCATAGTTCGACTAACACCCTTCCCATAGAAAGTTGAAGCAATATATGAAAGAAAGCTATCATAATTCTTATGCATCTCAATTATCGGGTCGATCTCTAGGGCCATAAGATTATGTAGTACGTCTGATAATTCATTTCCTATGTTCATTGATAGGGCATCACTGAGTGTGTGAGCAGGATCTGAGGATAT
>JALZOS010000156.1 GCA_030913755.1 Thermoproteota archaeon
GAATCAGACTCCTCACACGGATGTGATATACACGACTTATTTTTTATGGAAATGGTAATTCAAATGGTATTGATCGAGAGAAGATATCTTTCTGTGGTGATTGTGAAGTCTGAATCCCATTTCCTAATTGTTCAGATGACCATTTAAATTGCATAAAGGGAAAGAATCGAATTATTGGATCAATACAGGAATCAAATACTCCACAGTCATGAAGACCAAGGGATTCAGTGCGTGTCGGAGGCCTTTGATAAGGGGTATCGGCAAAGGAATTCTGTGAATATATCAAGGTTAAGGCAAACAAGGATAACACCAACGAAGTTCCCGCCTTGCCGCTGATCTTTGCTATCTTAGTCGTAGTTATCGTATTTTGATACAAGATAAAGTATATCTGGACTTCTTAACTGGCAATCATAAGATAGTTGAATAATTCGCTGCCCTAATCTAATTCTGAAAGCCCTGCTAGAGTACGATATGTCATGAATTCCTTAATGAAATCATATTTTATTTTTGAATAATACATTCTGTCAAAGGCATCGTAGTGTGGATTGACATCAATTCGTTATGCACACGCTGTATCACACGCTGTATCACACGCTGTATGGCACGTTAGGTTCACCATTTAGGACAATGTTAGGGATATTAACTATCTTAGTTTTTCATTCCTTCATCTATCATGCAAATATTATTCATTCAATTTAAGATTCTAGATACTAATGAAACTACTACGCACGTAACATTGAATATTCTAATTATTTAATATAATGTGTGATTGATTCATGGAGAAAATTTTTGAATTAGAGAGGCTCGTGTCACAACTTGAACATGAAGGAAATTATTTTCTTGATTTTGTGAACCTGCAACACCTACAGGCAGGGATTTTAAGACTTCAACCTCGAGAAGAAGATGTTCAGGAACCCCATACCTCTGATGAGATATACTTTGTCATAAGAGGCGATGGCTTCATCCAGATAAACGATAAGAAATATACCATAAAAGCCCACTCTTTCATTTATGTTCCTGCAAATACGGAACACAGATTTCTTGGCAATTCCGAAGAGCTTCTAGTTGCCTACTTTTTTGGCATATGAAATTATGTTACGTCAGCTGTGTGATGAAAACTTGTTCATTTTCAGTGTTCCTCGTCGTTAATGACTGTCTGATAGCGACCCTAACTTTACGAAATAGTATGCGTGTCAAAAAAGTGGTTTTTTCATGTTAGATCCACATTTGTTACACCGAGCACCCTTAACTTCCGAGCCGCATGATAAGCATGAATATTTCAATTCGGTTCTGCCAGAAAGGAATCCTCCCCCTATTCTTTCATCGCTGAAACCAAAGGATTTTAGAGCTTTTGACTGTTTGGACCTTATGTAAAAAATTATTCCTATGAACAATAACAAATTTAATATGAATCCAACAAAAAATCCGAAAAAGTAAGTGAATAATAAACTTAATCCAAGACTCCCGCCAATGAATAATAATTGTTTTACCAAATCGGGTTTTAAATTTCCATTCATGCCCTCTTCTGACTATGTTATGTCCTTATTGGTTTATCAATCTATTCCCAAATTCAATCCAAATCACTAAGCTTAGCAGCCAGCGGTGATGATTTACTGCACAGGATTCATTGTTTCTAATTCATCCATGATATGGAGTGTACTTCAAATTTTTTCTTCCTCTTTTTCCTCTTTTTTAGCTCACTTGAAGGATTAGCTACACAGATCGAAACGTGGAACAATAATATAGATGAAGGACATAAGAGAAGTTACTTCAAAAATAAGACCTAACTATTTTTAATACATTCTCAATTCCATCCAATTTATCCGCAACTTTTTTTACCTTTTGGACATTTTCTAAATAATTGTTATTACCCAACACCTCGTGTACTGCACTTATTATCTTGTCGGGGTTGATACTAAGTGGGTCTAATTTGATACCAATTCCCAATTTTGCGACTTTGTCAGAATTTCCAAGCTGCTCGCCATGGTTTTGAATTGGTATAGTGACGATCGGTTTTCCAAATTGAATAGCATGAGAAATAGCTGTATGCCCTCCACGCATTACGATCAAATCAGACCTTTCGAATATTTCGTCTCTAACTGGACACCATTCATAATACTACCCTGAGTGTGAGAGTCTTCTAGGTTCTGTTCTTCCATTTGGTTTTCCTTCAGATATGATGTACTGTATCTCAGAGCCGTGGTTGCTTAATGCTTCTGTAACAGTCGAAATTAGGGAACTTCGCGTTTTATAGGGACCACTAATATGAATAAAAACCAAAGGCCTCGTTGCGTCTAGGCCTAGATGCTTTATCACGTGATTTGCTCTTTCTTTATCGACATCAGGTCTTGAAGTAGTGAATCCTACGAATTCCCGTTTTTTCTTTATAGAATCGCAATCCCAAACATTATGCTCTGATATTGTAAATGGAGGAGGAAGGTCTGGTATAAGCACCTTTTCTGACATGTTCCAAAGCCCCCCCATGAATTCCCCGTTCATTTTTTCAAAAATTCTTGCTACAACCAATTTCCTCAGTCTTGGTGATAGTAACAATTTAACCTGATTAAGAATTGCTATTGATGGAATACCCAATATTTTGGCTGATACAAGTGGCGAGAGTCGTGAATCTGATATCACAACATCCGGACCAAATGATATCAAATTTCTGGTTTCATGAGCCACCTGTCTGGAGAAATTGGTGAACCAAGATGGAATATTCCCTATACTACTCTTAATTGAGAAGCCACTCTCACCGCTCCAAGCAAGTTCTACAGCAGGGACAGAATTACATTTAAATCCGTGCATTTCCACATACGACGCCGCTTCCCCATAAGATGAAAATCTTATGGACACTTCGTCGCTATTAAGACGTGACGCGACCGTTACCAGACGACTTGCGTGACCCAAACCTACACCATAGGGCGTAAAATAAGCTCTGGCCATCAGGATATCAACGACTTTTGAACGCAGGCTAATAAATTGGTGACATTGATAATATCGATTTTAGGTAGTAATACTTAGAATAACTTCCTTCTGGCAAGTAGTGGAAAGTTTTCTTCTGACGGACACGGTGGGTTCGATAGGCTATTCCTCGACAGTACAGGGTCAACATCCGATAATACTCATAATTATAGCCGCTAGTTAAATCGTCTCGATGAGGCAAGAACAGAGTTAAACAATATGCCTAAAATAGGATTATACATAGCAACGAAAGAGTGGAGAAGAATACGGTAGGTCGAATGGAGTGTACCTAAAATGATTTTTTGACGATTGCTAGAATACACTTACCATAGTCAGTAAGATGTCTTCGATAAGAGTTCTTCCAGATTCTCTTGTTTTGGAGAAAAGGTTAGTGGATTTAGTTCGACCGGCTTGCATAGACTACATTTTCGTAATAGTGCATCTAGTTGTCAATCACGAAAACTTACCTCCCAAAGGAAGAACAAGATTATTTTTTGGTACACTTACTTGCCATAACGTTGCCAGTAATAGGATTAGAACGGTCGCTGTAGCCATAGTTGGTAGCTGCCAGGTCTGTCGAGAGCGCGGGGAGTGTAGATTGGAAGCATTAGCTGTTATTTTGGTCATTACCGCAATAGCCACGTCTGAGTTCGGCGGTTCGATTGCTATAGTCTTGATTATATTATCAATTGCATTACTGATTATTGGTATCATAAAAGTTATAGGTGGGATATCATTTAGATGCAGATCAAAGGCTACCAGAGTAGGCATGATAGGGATATATACCAATTTACATAAGTTAGCTGACATTTCTTAGTAGATACTTTTGCATATCAAGGTTGAAG
>JALZOS010000195.1 GCA_030913755.1 Thermoproteota archaeon
GATTATGTCTATCTTACGTCTTTTCATCCGTCGTATACGGGTCAGAGTCAATACCTTGATATTGTAGATCTAAGGATCTTGCGAGAACATTGCAGGTACCAGATGGAATTATCCAGAGTATTGCAGCAGAGTTAATTGGTTTTACTTGTGATTTATGTTTGAATTGACTATAATCGATAGTCGACTTATGTTTTTGTGATCTGAATTCAAAAAATCCGTTCGCAATTTCGTTAATTGTACCGTCTCCACCCATAGCTACTATGTTCTTGTACCCTTCTTTTAGTAACTTACGAGTTATAATGGTACCATCGCCTGCTTTCTTGGTAAAAATAAATTGATAATGTTTTGGGAGAAATTCTCTTGTTTTTCGATAGGTTTCATCCCAGTTTTTTCCTGTAGTTCCCCCTTGGGAGTTTGGATTAAGAATCAATATCATCTCACTGGACTTAGGCCTAACACTCGAAGCCGGTTTGCTACTCTGTCTTTACGTATCTTTGGGAAAGCCCACGGTCATGTTTAAATTTCTAATACTTGAGTGATCATTTGACCTCACCTTCTTGCTATTTAGTTGCCGCCACGAAGCAGTAGGGACCTTCCCTGTTTTCGTCAGACATATACTATATGCTGGTTAACATCTGATTTAACAAGTTAGAAATTGATTCTAAGTTTTTCGCCTTCTCGTTGCGAATAAAAAGATCCAAAGAAATCTAAGTACAAGTCGATGAAATCTCAGTTGGCCAGAGAGACCAAGACTCCTATCTTGCTTGCGTCCTCCACAGAATAAAACAGCCTTCCGTCAGGGGAAAAGACCTGCTCATGGGCTGATGTTCTGAAAATTTTGCCATCTGTATTAGGGCTAAATATTGATGGAAGGTTACGTTCCAAAGCTCAGTCATTCTTATTACTATAATTATTCTTATCCATGTCACGAATATATGCCAAAAATATCGCAGATATCGTAGGAGCGCTCTTTATCATTCCTTCCTCAATCTCACGAAATACTTTTCTCTTCGATAGTTTTAAAATCTTTATTGTCTCTAACGTATCGAGAATCTGGGTTGATTGCTTGTATAGGCCTTGGGCACGAAAGACATGGTTTTTTTGCGTGCATCGGCCAGGCCAGGTGTAAAGAGATGAAATCTCCTCAAGCACACGAGCAGCGTATCCTGTTTCTTCCAAGAGCTCTCTCCTGGCGGCATGCGCGGGTGTTTCACCAGTGTTAATGAAGCCACCAGGTAACTCCAATAATTGTTGGCCGACCCCATGACGATAGTTCTCTACCATCAGGAGACTGCCATCATCAAAGATAGGAACAATATGAGCCGTATCAAAAGTTAGTACCTTGTTATACATTGCCTGACGATTGTTGCCACAATCGAGTAACTCCTCGGACAAAGTCAACCATTTGCTCTTATAGACTGTGGTACGCTTGATGATTTTAAACATGAACGATGGTAATGATCTTTATCTTAAAAACATATACAACAACTCTAATCGTATACAATCCCATCCAACCTGATATTTTCAAAAAGATGCGGTTACTAACGCTTCGGCAGGTTTCAAACCTCTCATAGATATATCATCAAATGTTTAAATTCCGTCGCTCAACCCTAATGCAATTACTATACAATCCACAAACATCTATTCGAATAATATGGTTGCCGTCAATATCGCGATTGGAAAGATATTGTGGGTAACTGCGTGTTAAGCCTTTGAAACTACCCTACGTGTAAAAGCGTTCAGATGCACATGATCGTGACGCATCCTATGGAAGCAGTTTTTTCATATTTATTCGTGGCAACCCGTGAGCAGAGATGATTTAGTGAGAATGAATTCTAGTCCTGGGGTTCTTTCCTTTGATTTCCTTGATATATCAGTTACTTTTCATAATTAATGGACAAGATTATACATAAGCTGAATAATGATCCCAAGTTATAGAAACCTGTTAGATCACAAGATTGAATTCCATTGATATCGGATTGATTTTTTTCTAAACTAGAGGGTTAGTTTTCTCCTGCTTAAAATACGTATATTATAATAGCTCCAAAAGCATGTTAACAGATATTGCATTTTTGGGTGGGTTCATTTTGTCGGATAATAGACCAATTCAAACATCGCCCTCTCTTTCCGCAGGATGTTATTGCCATATGCGATGTCATAAAAGTGGCAGCAGATAACGGAAATCAGATACCCGATAAATCATGGATGCTCTATCTCCTTGAGCTCTTCAACGTGCAGAGTATACCAGCAGAATTGAATCTAATTTGTCAGTTTGATAACCAACATTACTTTGAAGCAATATTACAAGGTATCAATAGATACAGATTCGTAAAGATACTTCCTGAGATAGGTCACTCTTATTTACGAATGTTGGTCATGGATAAAGGTAAGAATTGTCTAAGTTATATTCTGACTGAACAGGAGACAAAGGGATCAGAAATATTTGATCTTTTTCTGAATACAAATTTTCAATATGTGGGAGCAAATCAATTTACTGGAATTGAATGGTGGAACAAGACAGGTAATTTTCTATATCCTCTCAGATACCACGTTGAAATATCACAACTTATGTTCGGAATACGCGATGCCAACAACAATGATCCGGAATCCATAACGTTCATACCACACAACGCATTAATTCCAAATAACGATGAGTCGGGGGCGGAATATCCTTTGTCCTTCAATAATCCCATGTTAAAAGATGGCTGTATCTATTATTCCACTCGAGAAGGCTCTTGTAATAATGGGATTCGCTATAACTGTTAAACTACTATGTGTACGCGATAGTTTCAAAGTAGTTCAGAAATTCATCTAAATTAGGACAGACTATTGCAACATTTTCCCTCTGGATATATCGCCCTTTCGAGATATGTTTGAGCATTTCTTCATAGATATATATTTCTAAAACTGTATTTTTCTTTCTTAAATGCAAGTAGGATCATACTTGTATTCGGAATAAACGCATCTTTCAGTTCGAGTTACCGAATAGGAGATCCTGAAGAAGGCAGAAGATGTTGCGAGGAACCTACATATGTATGATAATCTTTTCATCGCTCCATTAGATGACGAATAATTACCATGAAAACCAAATAGTGAATCATTCTCTACCAAGGCTAATTCGAGTGTGGCAGGAGACACAATTGCCGGTCGTCTCTATAATTTCTCGTTGGTTAGGCACCGCATTTCGAAACAATGTTATAGTACAATATAGCATCTTTACATTTTGTTTAGTATATTACTGCAAGTATCTTATTTTTATAATTTCAAAATAACTAGTACGAATTTTACAACTGTTCTCTTTTTAGTTAAAATAGTGTCCACCTGCTCCAATTTTAACTCATTGCCATATAGAATCTGAATTCATAAGGTTTAATATCTCTCGTTCAAAATTAATGTTAGTGAATTGACTAAGGAAGCTAAAATATTAATGAGCGTCTTTTTGACACTGCTAATTGTTGGTATTTCAAATACTATAGGCAACCAATTCTTTTCTGCATATAGCCAAACCAATGATGGTAGCGGTGATGGAAAAGAGCAATCCGATTTGACATCTATCGATGTAAATAATCAGACTATAACCGAGCTCGGCAACATGACAAACGCGACTTCAACAGGTCTTACCATAAACGAGCTACCCTCCGTAGAAGAGAATACGACTGTGGATAATAGTGGCGCAATTTCAGATCAGGGTATTTCAGAGCCTATAGAAGGTCAGGAGTCTGAAGTACCAGCCCAACAAAATACACAACAAGAAACATCGGACACAGACACCGGGTCACAAGGACAACTAGGCGAGCAGCAAAACCTTGGAGAGCAAAATTCTAGTGAATCTGCAACAAACATGAATATGACTCGAGAACTTCAGTCTTCAAATGTCACTCAACCACCACAAAATGTAACTAATGCTACTAGTACTGAAGAACAAGATCAGCAGCAACATGATCAGCAGCCAGGCCCGGAGGCCGCACAAAGCCCTGATTTACAGCCCTTAGCGCCTGAGCAGAATGCAACCAATGTTACGGCTACTGAGACCTCAGGGGCTCCTCAATCGCTGCCTTTAATTCCTCAGCAGAATGCAACCAACATTGGTACTGGCCGAAATAACGTTACTAATGTGACATCAACTCTGGGTACACCACAAGTAGATTTGCTAAGTGCTAACACGACCCAGGATCAGCCACTAGCCCCTGAAACGGAGTTCACAGAAAATGATACAGGAGGAACTACAACCACTAGCTCATCAAATGCATCTGCAGTTGGAGAGTCTAACCTAGACGCATTGGGCCAGATCACGCCTCCTGAAGAGATTCTTGGTAATCAGACTTCCGAAGAGATTGATGCAGCTACTTCGGGCATTGCAGGGATATCAAATGTAACTTCAACAATAGAGAATAATCAGATATCAAACATTCAAAATGTCATTAACACTATAGCACTTAGCAGCGGCCAAAGCGGAGGAAATGCTCAACGAGCGGCCAGTGAAATTGCAAAGGAAATTGTATCGGATCCTAAAGGGCCTGTGGCTAAAGCGATTCAAACGCTGGCGGGAGAGTACTCTAAAGGAAATAGCGATGAGGTCGCCATTGCTGCAAAACAAATAGGAACGCTAATTGCTAAAGGAAACAATATTCAACAGACACTGGTACAAGTAACAAACAACGTTGTGAACAATATACCAACTATCAAGACATCGATAGAGAACTATGATAAGATAGTTGTACATCCAAAGACTTCTTCTAAAGATAAGACTGTTATTGAACAGACTATAAATGTCATAAAGAACTCAAAAAAAGAGGTGGATGTTCCTCAAGTGCATATCAAGTTTCATAACCACGAACGCAACTTGGTCCTCAGAGTATTAAGTACTAATAACTACAAGTACGATATGCCATTTAGCAAGTACAACGGCGCCTTTATCCTTGATGATAATGAATTTCGAGTGAAGATAGTTAGCGGAGATGGTATCAGCCAAAGCGCTTCAGTAGCCAAGATGTTCAAAAGCGGTAAAGTTGGTGATAGGGTATTCCTGGACAAGGATGTACGAAAAGGTAGAGTTTACTTCTCACTGGACGATATTGATAACGGCAAATACCTCTTAGAAGTATACGTGAAGTTAAGCAATGGGTCTATAGGAACATTTGCGAGAGGATCAGTCTCAATAAGATAAGACGAGATACGAAAAAACAATACTTTTTTCAACCTCCTTTTTTCTTTTAAATAGCTCCAGGTACTGATTATCCAATGATTGCTACAAATGCAAAATAGTAGTATGCACGCTGTCGCAGCAAGCAAGGCCACATCGTGGCATTGTAGCCTTGATCGCTGTTTCAAACCTTTCAAGCGGTACTGAAAATGGACAGTTTTCTGACAGCATACCTGGAGTTGCTGTCGATTCCAAAGGATTTGTTTACGTCATCGATAGATCAGAATCACGTATTCAAAAGTTTGATGGTGCAGGTAATTTCATAACTATGTGGGGTTCTGAAGGCTCTGCTCTCGGCGAACTTAAGAAGCCTGAAGATATTGCTATAAACAACAATACTAGTGAGGTCTTTGTTACAGACACACAAAATTCTCGAATTCAAGTATTTCACGTAGGAAGATAGAGCAAATATTATCGGAATGAACCCCGTTCGAAATGATATATTTTACATCCCATCCAAACTAATGATAGTTATACCAACTAATAAGAACATTATCTAGGATGCCACTTTCGCAGCCGATCTAGGTACATTTAATTAATACCTGTCAGATGCTAAAACAATGACTAGGTCAGTCAAGTAATGATCACTATACACAGGAGAGATAATAACTAAATTGAACTGCATTAAATGTGGTAATGAAATGTATAAAATACAATCGTGTCATTTAAGATGTAATTGTTGTGGAGCTGAAATGGATTGTAGCGATAAAGGTTATGTTTGGTAATTAAATCTGACTAGAATTCAACATCTATGCTAGAGGCTTATGATGTAGAAAAAAGTAATTAAAACTGACTTGTGCCGGAATTATTGAAAATTAACAGAATGAGATCTTCAGTATTCTTGCTATTATTATGACCATAAGATCTTAACGTACTTCCACTATTCCTCCGGTATCAACTTGATTTCTACTTGTAGAAAGAAATACTTCAGGTAATACACTTATACAACCTTTCGATTGTGTTTTTATAAAAACATTATCATACTGTGAAAGCCAGATTTGACTGCGTTTGTGTAGCTTAAGATGTGGTGGAAGAAATATTCAAATCGATCGAGCATCATTATATTAAACCATGTAAGATAACTCCAGAAATTAGAGAAACTGAGGTTTGTGCCTAACCGATTTGCACT
>JALZOS010000236.1 GCA_030913755.1 Thermoproteota archaeon
TTAATGGAAGACGTCCCCCTTCTATGACTACTCCAGAGGGAATTAATACTTCATCTAGATCTCTGAAAATACCGGAGTAAATGTTTTGCCAGAGGATACCATTGTTTTTTGCAATCGCATGAGCAATGGATGTTCTTGTTCTTAGTTCCGCACTTTTTTCTGTTGCCAAGTGTATAATAATCCCACGCTGCCTTCTTGCTTCTCCAGTGAACTTGTCTTTACGTGTCTTAAATGTATCAAAGATAGCGATATTAGATTTCTCATTTCTCAATTAAGTTTCACCTATACATTCCTTGGTGCATAGTTTATATACATATTATCTAGTCTTTATAAGACCGTCTATATGTGTATTAGTGTTTTTGATAAGCTCTAAAGATGATGTCTAGTTATTTTTGGATATAATCTAGGCAAAATGTTTTCAAATTTGAAGGATAATATCTATTGACTTGGTTGGTGCCTATAATTAGGAACAATAATTAGCAACAATATAATAATATAAGATGACTCAAGCGAAATCTGTTATCGAAGATTGTATTTTCTGTTGCTCCCTAAAAAGCAAATTCAGTTCCAGTTGTAACGATTTTACACGATTAACTAAATATTCGTTAATGTTGAATTCATGACATATATTCAATGCAATTTGCATATATTTCTGAACTGAGCCTCTTGTAACAGTTTGTAATAACAAATTATTGCATTCAAGACATTTACCGGCAAGAGGCATTCTCCTATATTTTTGACTACATTTATTGCATCTGAAAGACTGGGAAGAGTATGCTCGTATATTTCCCATGATATCTGGAAGAATATGTGTTGTGAGAACCATTGATGCGACATCATCAGGATCTACAGCCTCAATTATTTTTGCTGTAGTCATTTGCATGTCTAGTTTTTCCTCCATCGTAGTAAGTGTAGAGTATGAACTTCTTGAAGTGTCTAAAGTTATTGAATCTGTATGATGTGTAAACTTATAATCAAAGAACTGATTGAGCTGGCCTATTCTTTTTCTGACAAGATCTATATAAGAAATGGAATCTACAGCTTTCCCTTTATTCCAAGTATCACGATAAAATCCTAATGGATAACTTTCACTGATATCCAAGTTATGAGCCTGTCTTTGTACTTCATGGGGTAATACAACTGGTTGAATAAGTAATGGAGCGTCCATAAGACCACCTATTTTATTAGGCAGATATTCATATGAAAAGTTTAAGAATATATCCATTAACAGCATCAATGAATCAGCATCACCATCACAATCTCTACGTTTTGCTGAGTGCCAGATCGGTGATGCTAAGCAAACCTGTGAATTTGTAAATCCTATAATCCTTCCTACTATTCCAACAGATGTATGTGGTGCTAAGCCTACTACAAGATGTCCTATTAGATCATTTATGGATAAAGCATTATAAAAACTAGGAAGGCCATAAAATTTAGTAAGCTCGTCATCAACAAATTTAGTTACATTTAGTAGATGTTCCGCAGCTTGAACAGGTATAATAACGTCCTGAATCATAAGTTCAATGAGTTGCTCCGGAGATGTTAGCTCGATATCACAATGGTCCTTGCTATAGCCTAGCAATCTCAATCTTTCTATGCTAGTCATAATCCATTTTGGTTTGAAGTGTGTTAGTGGTTCGTTTGTAGCATCAAAACGGATAGTCCCATCTTTAAATGTGGAAATAGTATTCTTTTGTCTTAGAATACCTTTCTCTAGTGGTTCTGCATGTCTATTCTTTCCCATAAGAGATTTAACACCCTTAAGCGGTTGAATAGGTTTAAGCTTTAGACATTGACATGCTTTTGTAATTGTGTCTTTAAGAGGAAAATTAATGGCAGAATAAGTTTTATATTCATTGTTACAAAAAGCACATCGTCGATTCAAGTTGTTATCAGTAGCTTGTCTTTTGCATACTATACATAATCTCTGCAAATGGGTTGGAGCGTGACACAGACGACAGGAGACTCCTATTGATGGGGAGTGACAGTCTGTGCATACTCTATTTGCAATCTCTATATATGTTGATGATTGTTCTGCTGTCTTGATGATATCACGTGTAGGACCTCCTTTTGTTCCGACAGGGAACAAAAGGTGGACTGGTGGTTTCATCTTCCTTTCAGCTGCCTTCTCTGGTCTTCCTACACGCACAGCAATTGAAGAAAGAAATTTTCCTTTTATTGGAACATTAAGGATTTTTTGAATTATTTGTATATTATCATCTGGATGCGAAGTCTTATTTTGAGTCGTAAGTTGGTCTAGGTATAGGAATAAACTATCTTTGTTTCGATATAATGTTGTTACTATCTTAGTAAAGATATATCGATGATCGGTATCAGTTATTATGATTTTACTTTTGTCGGAATTCAGTCTATGAATCACTGCGAGTTTTTCTAAGATAAGTTTATTGATATCAGAGTTAGTTAGGGTATCCAGCATTATAGAAAAGTCTTCCTTGCACTGTAAAAAGTGGTTATACAGTTCTTTTATTAGATGAATAAGTTCGTGTAAAGTGACTGTGTCCCAGTATAACAAATATTTTGGATGCAATGGGATATTTAGATATGTACTTATGTCGAAAGCCTCTTCTATTGTTGGATACTTATGAAATGGATTACTTAAGAGTTCAATTAGTCTCTCATGAGAGACTATTCCGTATGAAGAAATGGAGCTAGTATTTGTTAGTTTTGACTTAAGCTCGGATATCCATATCTCATCAACATAAGAAGCAGGAAGCAGCTCGCTATTATTCTCAAGAAAGTCGCCATAACTTATTAAGATGTCTCCAAGGTAGAGAATCTTCTTTAGTTTACTCAGTATGGCATATGCATGATCAGGTGTGGTAATCCTGATTACACTACCATCATTAAGTTTTACGATAGGAGATTCTATAGTATCGACTAATGCAATTGTAGATGCCTTTCCAGGCGTGTCCATTTTTATCTGTGTACCGACTACAATTGCATTTTTTAAGAGTACAGGTACAGAAGAATGAATACCAACGGTAGCGAAACCAGTATTACAACTTCTACCGTAACGTAGTCGGAATCCACCGCCACGTCCAGTCATCGAAAGGACTGGTCTTCCTGTGATTACTTCTCTCATTCTATGATGTATGGCATCGGATTCTTCTCCACTTTGAATAGCACCATTTAGCTGATCGAGCCATGTCCATCCATCAAGGTCAAGCATTTGAACTATCTTCAATAATTTTTTACTCCTTCCAATCAATCCATCATTCATAACTCTCAAAGCACCACCACGAACTCTGTTAGTTGAGATTCTATGCATATTCCTATGTCCAGCAACTTCAACAGGATCCGTGTCTACTCCATCAAGCTCTACAGGGAGTAGTGATATACATTTCATAACATCCTCATCAGGGATCCTGAACTGAAAATTTCCTACTTCTCTTTCATATATGCGAAGCTCTTCGACAAATCTTCCCGTTTCATCATCATAAGAATTAGCAACATATGATGCTAGTCCGACTGCTTTTCGTACATGATCGGCTATTAACATTGTAAATGCGGCCTCAGTACCTCCTGCTGATCTTATTGGTCCTGCAAAGGAAATAGATAGATACTTAGAATTATCTGCGTTCATTTTTACTCTCACGTCTGAGATTCCTTGTAAAGGTGCTACAGTTACACCTTCTGTTACTATTGATAAACTCACGCGAACTGCAGTATCTAATCTTGTCTCCATATCCTGGGTACCATATTCGCCTAATGCGATCTCTTCAGCGATTTTTAGTGCAGCCTTTTCTTTGCCTACTTGAGTGAGAAGGAAACGAAGTCTATCGGCTATATCTATTTCATGCATCTTTGCTACTCTATCAGCTAAGTCGTAGGCTATTTTGGACTCTACTGTGTTAGTGACATCAAGGTTCTTCTGTCTAGCTTGGATGGCCAAACTAAGGAGCTGTTGTACAGCATCAAGAATTGTATCATAATATACTGAATAGTATTTTGGTATATTAAGATCAGTAAGTCTAGATTGAGCTTCTGTTATCATTTTCGTATACTACTAACAATTTTGGAAAACTGTTCTTCCCAATCATTCTTTCTTTCTATTAATGTTCCAACTACGAGTATATCTGCCCCGGCATTGGCTATTGTAGTAGCAGTTTCTGCATCAGTTATTCCACCACCTACAATTAGTATACCATCAAAGTGTGCTCTCACTCCCGATATCATCTCAGGACAAACATATGTAGAAGATCCAGAACCTGCTTCAAGATATAAAAATCTCATCCCCATATATTGAGCTGCTAGAGCGTACATTATTGCAATTCCAGGTTTGTCGAATGGAATGGATCTGGTCTGTCCAATGAACCAAGCAGTCGATCCTTGACCAATAATTAAATATGCAGTGGGAATTGCTTCTAAATTATACTTATTAATAATAAGTGCACCTTGAGCTTGTGCGCCAGTTATAAAATAAGGATTTTCAGAGTTTAGTAATGAGCTAAATAGTATCGCATCAGCACCAGGTACTATGCCAGTTATATTTCCAGGAAATAGAATTACTGGAATTTTAACTAGGGATTTTACTTTTGATACCGTAGCCGATAATTCTATCTGGTCAGACACTGAAGATCCACCAATAAGTATACCAGTCGCACCGAGATACTCGAGCTTACTTGCTATAGAAGAAGTGTTGATTTGATTCTGGGAATCGATGAGAGGAAAACACAGTGTACCATTCTCTCTAAGACTATCTAGAATTAAAGTTTCGGTATTACCTATTTTCATGTTCATCCACAATGATTATGGCCTTGTATAAGAGTCATTTTTATGATTGATGATTGTAATTTGGACATGAATAAAACTAATATTATGTACTATACAGATCTGTATAGTACTAATGTCCAGCGAGCAATATAATTTTAGTGATTTTCTTACTATTTTAGTTAAAAATTCTATGCTAACTCCACGTCAAGTATCAATAATTTACAAAAGACTAGGCACAGGAAAATCAGCAATTGATATAAGTGGTGGAGCGTACTATAGGCAAGTAAAACAATGTAAAAAGAAGATCATCCAGATAATCTATACTGTTATTCTGTTAAGATTAATGGGAGTGTTGGATGAGCAAATATATACAATACTTGATCAACTAAATGCCCAGTTCACTCGGATTTCTCTAGTGTGTTAGCAAAAATCAGGTATATCACAAGGGATCTACACAAGTGATCTGATATCAGTACTTGAGGACGTAATTGCTAAACTTTCGAAGATTTAATATCACATCACATGTAGTTAAATATTAATATATCACACTACATCAGGTCACACTAATATTATGGATGTGTGGGGGAGTGAATTCCAATTAAATACACTAATATCAATTATAGTATTCTTTCTCAGTTTCTTCGTAATATTATTTTACATGAGATTTAGGTCTAGAGGATCAGTCGCATATAACGAGCCTAAGTACGCTGCACTGGAAGTAGTTCTCTCTAAATATGCGATAAAAATTGAGAATTCTACCAAAATGGTTGGAGAATTAAGAACTAAAATCGATATTATAGAGGCAAAAATGTCTGCTCGTCTTGAAGTACAAGGAGCAATGAAGAGTGTAGTGGATGGCACAAAGGATATTGCAACTAGTCTGGATATTCATGAGAATGTATATGTGGACAAAGATATTGCAGCAAGTAGTGTGACATCACAACAAAATATCACAAGGAATAAGATGAATGATACCAATATGAATAAAACTTTGCATCAAAATACTGTATTTTATATACTAAAATTACTAAATGAGTCTCCAATGACAGCAAGAGAAATCCAACTTGATACGAAAAAGACTCGTGAGCATACGTCACGACTGATGAAGAAACTTTATACTGAAAGTCTTGTCACAAGAGATGTAGACAAC
>JALZOS010000238.1 GCA_030913755.1 Thermoproteota archaeon
AAATATTGTCTCTTTGATTCTGCGTCTGTTCTAGGTTTAGTGAATACTTCAACCATTATGCACTCCACATGAGATTAGATCCTCTGGAACTAAAGACAATATCGTGCAATAATTGAGATCTGAGAACCTTCATTACAAGAAATGGCTTCCTAACGCTTTACATTAATAATTCTGAGAAGAATGAACCGCCGGTATCGCAAAAAGAGGGCAGTACTTATCCACTAATTTCTCATACAGATAAAAACGATCGTGTGAATTTGACACTTCCCTTCCAACTTCAGAGTGGTCAGGATCACATTCGTTCTGTTGTTGCTATTTCTAAAGGTCAATCGCTATCATTTGATTCGGTTTGGCAGGTTGGTGAGATTAATAACAAGACGTTAGTTTTTGGTCAGCATATGAACAATGTAACTGCGATATCATATTATGACAAGATAGTAGATTTTTCATTTGATACTGGCAGAAGAACATTCACTTGGGGAGTTCCCTTTGAGTATAATTCGACGAGAATCGATGATGGAACAGAGAAAAATAATTGGCTGATGAAATTTGTTATATTCGTCAAATAATAAGAATCATGTCCGACCTATTATAATTAGTAAATAGAATCAAAATGTTGATCCAGAGCTTCATGTCCAAATAATTGCTTATTCTCATTGGTGAATACCGACGCACGAAAGTAACTTTTTCAGTATCCTGTTCGAAAGGATGGGTAGCGGAAACGCCTGTATATGCTAACTTTAAAGCTACAGTTACTCCTTCTTCCGATAAAAATTTAAAAATAAACCCTCAACTTAGCCCATTCCGCTTACCATTCTCCGATTTCTGCTCGTCGCTCAACTGATCATCGTAGAATAAATTAATGTCAGACACAGAGGCGAATGAAGAAGAATGTCAATCTGGATAAGGAAGCAAAATGAACGCATTTCAACAGTATGTCGGCAAAAACATTGCGGATTAGTCAGCATTTATTTTACCTATCATTATTATTAATTCCATATTGCTGGTTGAATTGTTAGGAATTAGAGCGAGAGTAAGATTACTAGATCTTATAATTACGGTTCTAGCTATAGCAATAATCCTGCAGACAGGAGTGGACAAAGTATTACTCTTTAGTCTCTATACTCCAGCTCAAGCCCACTTTTTTGGTTCTACAAAAACCGTAAATGGCTATCAGATAGTCTTTCAACCAGCCCCTTCTGTTCCCTTGGCTGGAGACAATTCTACACTACTTAATCTCAGTATCCTTGATAAGGATAATCAAAATGTTAACAATATCTTCGCTTCCCTCATCATCAAAGAGAAAAATTCGGGCAATGTGGTCAAGGTCTTCCCATTCAAATTCTACGAATTTAGTGACCTCACATTTCCTTATAGTTTCAAGAAGATAGGTGACTACGTCATAACTCTTCAAACCAAGATAAACGGAGACCCGATCTACGGAGACAATCCGCTTTCTGTAGATTTTGATTTGCCTGCTGGCAATCCAAATCAGATAATACCATTCGATGAATTAATAACATATTATGTCATCCCAGCATCCATAGTAATTGTGGCCGTTGCAATTTACTTGAGACGAAAAAATAAGATCTAATTTGATAATATCAGTAACCAATACTATCTTATATGTTAACCCTTCTCCAAAGAAACATGATGATGAGATTCTATTCACAGAGTCCTTTTGAGAAAAAAGAATCAATTTGTCTCTTACACAATGTTTTACAGTGTTATGAAGGTATAAGATACTTAATAGGGACTAGTATTACAGCAAAAGAAAAGTTACTGCTAATGTACTAACTAACGCGAGAGTTATCTTAGGAGAGAAAGAAGATGAAACGCTAACAGAATTCTATAGTGTCTTCAATAAACACATCTTAAGACCTTCATAAAGAATCTGAAGGGTTCTCTAACTAACTATTCATTCATATCCAAAATCGTGCAAATTATAGCCAGAACTTTTCAGTGAATTCCTTACAAAGTCTCTAAATTCATTGTCAGGATTCCAAGCGCATTCCGGACCGTACAAAACTATGGTGTGAAACCGCCCCGTTGCAGGATGTTCGGAATTCTTTCTTCTACATTTGTTGCATATTTTTTCGACATCTTCCAGTCTCTCGCTTGATCCCACAGACAACGCCAATAGCTGTACCTGAATCAACATGCATATACTTTACTGGCAAAATATCACTCATATTTTCCCGACTCAGTAAAAAACCCCACGAGCTTAACTGAATGGCAATGTTGGTGTTATACTTTTCATTTCAGAAATTAACTGACTTGGACTGTCGTTACTCCCAATCGAGAGTATTGTCTGTTCAGGTCCTGTACCTTTCTGACCGCCCCACAGACATACTGCCATAACGATGGCAATAGATCGTTATTGCACCTTACAGTAATCGTCCCCTCCATTATGTAATTAGGATCGTCCTTGTTCACACCAGATTCTGAATAACTGAATATACCAGTTTTGTTCAATACAAGACCAGGAATTATAGTTTTGTCTTGCGTGATAATGAAAAGCTGGCAATTATTATTCCTGCCAAACCTACTCCAATGGCCGTCACACTGATCATATATGTTCGATCTGCGCTCTGGTTGATAGAACCAATTGAGTTTTGTACATTTTGAAGGTTCTTTCCCAATTGTCCAATATTCTCTTGCGCATCCTGTAAATCATTGGATAATTGACTTAGAGCTCCCTCAACTTTTGAAACTAGAGCGTTATTTGTGCTAGCGTCAGCTGATGAAGTATCTGGGAATGAAATTCCTTGCTTACCTTCCACTGCATCAAGCTGAATTTCTCCATTGATCTTTTGGCCCTGAACATCGCCCTTTAGAAATATGGAATATGTACCAACTCGTGTAGGAATTAGCTTGCCTTCGTATGAACCATCAGCCGTTTCTGAAGGTAGAAAATCTAGATTCTTTGTTAATGTCCCATATATTACAGAAGCTGATAAATTTGAGAATGCATTCAACACTGGAGATATACCTTTCCCCGACCCCTTTTGGATTTGTATCAAAACGCTATTTAAATCGCCTACAAGAGCAGGCTCATTTACCCAGCCTACGAGAATAGTAACGTTTCCAAACTTCTTGGTCAAATGACCATAAGCGGGTATGTAGCTGTAATAAAGCAAAAATGTGATTGTGAAGGACGACAACAGAAATATAACCAATATGAAATGAATAGACCTCAATTGTAGGGATCATCTATTATATTCGACGCTTAAATCTTTCCCCCAATATTCGACTACTGTACCACTTGTGAGGGAAATAATAAAATACACTATGCATACGTATACTAGATGCTATTTGTCTGTTAGAGTTAACTATTTTACGAAGCAGCGATACAGAAATCTGCTTCTAACAGTGGTTGCATTGGCAATTGCCTCATTTCTTATCTGTGGTACGATGGAAAAATCATATGGCCATGCGTTTCTTACAATTAGTAATCCAGTGGCTTCCCAATCATTACCTTCTCCCCCTGGAAAGGTAGAAGCCTTCTTTAGTGAACCAGTCGATATCAAATATAGTCAGGTAAAAGTTCTTGATCCTGATGGGAAAGAAGTGGATAACAAAGATATCCACTACATTGGTGGAGACCAGGCCTCACTAAGTGTTACACTTCCGCCGCTAGAGGACGGAGTATACACCGTGTCTACAAATGTACTGTCACAAACTGATGGCCATGTTACAAAAAGTGCTTTTGTATTCGCTGTTGGTCAGGCTACAATTCCTTCGAACTTGTCAAACACTAATTCGGAATCATCTATCATATATGTACCTGAGGCGATTGCAAGATTTCCTACCCTTATAGGACAGGTCATCATAGTGGGTGGTGCATTCAGCGTGCTATGGATATGGAGGCCTTTGTCAAAGATACAATGGCTTTCTGATCTCCTACTGGAAACTCGAAAGAATATTGACAAAAGGTTGGTTTCATTATTCCTACTAGGATCTATAATTTTAGTCGTATCAGATTTCGCGATAGTCGTTTTTCAAGCATCCGCAATCTCGGCTACTGTGTTAGATGTTCTCACAACTAGATTTGGTATGGTGTTGACGGCAAGGATCTTTTTATCACTTACACTGTTAGGAGTATCCCTATTTGAATTTCGTAGATTCAGGAAATCCAAGACGGTTTTATCCAAAGGAGAAATAACAGGAATAATTTCACTGGGCATTACCTTACTTCTTACAACTAGTTTGATTGGTCACGGCGCTGCTAATAACCAGTTTTCATCTATAGCTATTGATTTTGTGCACAACCTGGCAGCATCAATATGGATTGGAGGCGTTATCTACATAGCGTTTGTTCTCCTTTCAAAACTCAAGAGTGAACTTTCTCTCGACGAATACACAAAAATTGCATTTCTCTTAATACTTATCCCAAGATTTTCAACTTCTGTGATAGTTATCCTTGGCTTTATCGTAATAACCGGTCCTCTCTTACTATACATTCTTGAAAATCGTTTTGACTTGCTAATATCTTCGCTCTACGGTAAGACCATAATTGTTAAACTTACTTTAGCTTCAATAATGTTGGCGCTGGGTGCATATAATCAATTAATAATTTACAGGGACTCTATGAGGTATGTATCCATGCCTATGGCTGTGGCAGAAGGTCATAAAGAATCAAAGACCAGTCCGGATTTCGATCCTCCTCTGAGTAAGAGACAAAACAAACCTGCTGGAAAAAGACGTGACCTAGTTTCAAGATTTTCCAGGAGTACAAAAATAGAAAGTGTTGTCGGTATTATTCTTTTGGCATCGGTCGCATTTCTTGTAAATACAGGTTTGCCTCAAAGTGAATTTCAGAATCAATTTCAACAACAAGAGCAGCCCAGCACTTTGGCTTCCTTACTGACCGAGGTCGAAAGTTTTAAAGCTACTAGTTTTATTGATAATAATACACGAGTAGTCCTCTCTATAACACCATTTACCGTAGGAAGTAACAATTTCTCTATTTCATTTGTCGATTCAAAAAGCAATCCCATAGATATGAAACTAGCAGAGATGAAGTATACAGAGATTGAGAAGTCTATCGGGCCTATTGATGTTGACCTTCAACAAGTATCAAAAGGGGTCTTTTTTGTGAAAGCAGCATTTGGGATTCCTGGTGTATGGCATTTACAAATAGAAGGTGTCCCGAATAAGTCTAACGTTCCTCGAGCAGTCGCTACCTTTGATATTATTATCGTAAAACCAAAGCTCGATCAGTTGCAGTTCAACGCGAAAAGGTTCGAGATACCGGGCAATAGGAGTCAACCCCTGTACCCGATATACGATAGTAATAGGAATGCCATATGGGTCGGAGACACTGCAATTGATAGTGGACGAATACTCGAATTCAGATTAGATTCCAACAAATACGTTGAACATAAGATAAATGGAACTAGTATAATTACGGTGGCTGCGCAGGACAGCACCGGAAGGGTTTGGTATGTTGACCCATTAACAAAACATATAGGGAATTATGACCCTTCAACCAGTAGTAACAAATTGTACGTATTACCAAATAGAGTTATTCCTTCGGCAATTGCAATTGACATCAATAACAAAGTATGGATCACATCCCCTGCAACAAACGAAATTTTGAGATTTGATCCAAGTAAAGGGAACTTTACATCCAAATTACACTTACAAGGTAAAAATGCAAGCCCAATCGCTATTGCCATAGATTCTGTATCAGGTATAATTTGGGTTACAGATGAAAAGGGAAAGCTTGCGATGATCGATCCTAGTAAAAACTATACATTAACAGAATTTGTGCCCCGTGGAAATAATGAAACTTTGAGGAGTCCTACCGCCTTGCTAGTGGACCAAGTCAGTGGCAACATTTACATCTCCCAGCATGAAGGCAACAGAGTCTCGATGTTCAACCCGCTCACACATGCCTTTAATGATTATCGGCCGCTGGCTCCCAATGGACGTCCATTTGGCATGACGCTAGACAAATATCGTAATCTATGGGTTGCTGAGCACACAATTAATAAGCTAGCCGTCATAGACCAGCAAACTGGCAAAGTTAGAGAAGTTACATTGCCGGGACAATCCCCATTTGTTCAATGGCTCACCTCAGATTCAGAAGGCAATGTCTGGTTTGCAGAGCAGAAAGGTAACGCACTTGGAGTAATGAAAAGTACAGCCCTATCTGGAATACCACAAGTAGGCAGCGTAACGTCAGGAAAAGGCACCGGTGAAAAAACTTCGTTTGAGGGATTACCTTACAGTCAAATTGTTGCACCTAGCGTTGCAATAGGTTTGATCATAATCGCGTTTATGTACGTAAAAAGTGTAATTGATTTCAAAACAAGTTTCGTTAATCTGAATAAGAGGCGGGAGGAAAATTGAGCGCTTCATTCATCTCCCTTTGTCTTTAATTCGTGAATTGCTAGTTTGGAATCACCACTGAGAATGCGTCCAAGTCATTTGGCCTTGACTATTTATTGAATGTACTAATAAACAGGTCATATTAGCATATTATACTTGAGGTTATGGCGCTATCTAAGATATTTTACTTGTATATATAATATTGATTCAAGGTTCTTCAGATACTTTACAGATGGATCCGAATAGTATGTTTAGATTGAAGTTATTTTCCGGAGTTATGTGTAGTTGTTGACATGGATTCGATAGAATCAACTAGGCCATATATAGGCTTCCCAAAGAAGTGATTATGGGTTGCAATTTTGTCCAAGTAGATTTTCAATACGTTGTTGCCATACATCGAGACAGAGATGGGAGTTCCCTTCCATTCTAACACACTATTTGTAGTAACGTCAGCAGAGCCCAAGAATGATAATGTATTGTTTTCTGAATTAAAGTAAAAGTTCCCTCCTCTATCAGTATTTGAAGTCAACATAGAAATTCCTCGGGGTGAAGGTTTCTGAGGTTTATATACAATAAGATGAAAATGCTGTTGCTGACCTTCTGTAGTTATCATCGTTATATTCGCCTTAAAATAAGTTACAATATCATTTGCCACATCTAGCCTCCATTTGCCACCTAAGACATATTTTTCTGATACATTGATGTTTAGATTTTGTTGGCCATCCTTCTTAATTATCCCTTCATCCGGTAAAGTGTGGCCAAATATGACGGTGTCAATGGTTCCTTCTGCGTTAAACGATTCATTTGCATATTGCAAAATTGAACGATTTGTAATAGAATCATCCGAGGGATCTGAGCTAGTAGAGTTAAAGGTCTGAACTTGTTGTGCAAAAACAAATTCATTGTTGATTGACACCATTATCAGCAAAGACAGTAAACTAAAGGTAACTATAGTGATTATTGCGGCATGTCGGATTCGGAGAATAACATGTAACGCAAAGTTCATAGTGAAGATCGACTCGTGCTTCGAGTTAAAGTTTTCTAATATTCCCCGTTTATGACATGTCAAATTGCAAGGCAAATACGATTTACTATTGGGACACTTGGCAATTTGAAATCAAAGTAACTGCATGCTTAGAATCACTTTAACCTCCTCACGGTCTATGAAATTATCGTACATAGTTTTGAATTTTTTGCTAACCCTGTCATACTCTTTACTGGTCAAATGATATTCGCATGAATCAGGATACATCATTGCGATGTTCTTCAATCGCTCTTCAACGTGAATACTCAAAAAGTCTTCGAAGTCTCCATCCCAATTAGACTTAAATTCCTCATCATTCATAAATGATTTGTACTCTGACCGAAATTTGCTTTCGCATCTTGAGCAGACCAGTGTATTAAGATCAGAAGTTTTAACATTTAATAATCCACATGGACAAAACCAATTATGAAATAATCCGAAACCGAATATACAGGGCATGAGATATATAGCACGATTCCCATTATAAAAGTTAATGATAGATGATATTGTTGGTATGAACGTTAAGGAGTAAAGGATCCGTGTCTGTTTTGTTTATCGGTTAAGCGTGAATGCTCCGGTCTGACTACTTGAGGCTATCAAGTAATTCTTTAGCTGACAATGTATTCAATATATCTGACTTCTTAGCCCATCCTCTTCTAGCCTGTCCTATACCAAATTTCAGGAAAGCGTAATGCAAAGAATGATGAGCATCGGAATCAATTACCAATTTAACGTCATTTTCAATTGCCATTCTTATGTATTCATCCTTTAAATCTAGCCGGTCATAGTGTGCGTCAATTTCAAGAATTGTATCTGAATCTTTTGCCACTTCAATCAACTTGGATATGTTGACAGGATATCCTTCTCTTCGATTAATAATTCTGCCTGTCGGATGGAAAATAATATCAACACTAGAATTTTGAGCTGCATTTACGAGTCTCTCGGTCTGTACTTCTACTGGTAAGGCAAAATTGGAATGAATTGCAGCACCTACTATGTCTAGTTTGTCCAATACATTATTTGAAATATCAAGTGATCCATCTTTTAGAATGTTTACTTCTGCAGAAGATAGTATGTGGAAATCCCTATTCTTGTTACTACTGTTGTTAATTTCGTCATTTATCTCTGCAATTCTGTTTGCTTGATCTATCAATTGCTTTTCATCAAGTCCATTAGTAAGTCTCAGACTTTTCGTATGATCCGAAATTGCAATATAATTCAATCCAAACTTGTCTCTTGCATATAGTGCCATTTCTCTTATAGTCATTGTTCCATCTGTGCTATTGCTATGAACTTGTAAGTCTCCTTTCAAATCATCGTATGCTATTAATT
>JALZOS010000254.1 GCA_030913755.1 Thermoproteota archaeon
ATAAAAGAAATTCCAAAAGATAAAGAAATCATCACAATTTGTGCACACGGAATCAGGTCAATGGCTGCAGCGAACTTCCTTAATCAATTGGGATATAATGTTAAGAGTTTAAGTGGCGGGATGGTGGGGTGGAATAAAGTTTACGATGTTGCACAAATTCCGGTTCCTAGCCAAGCTTCGTTTAGAATTTGGCAGATAAGAAGGGTATCAAAGGGATGCATGGGCTACATGATATCTTCAGTACAAGATAAGAAAGCGGTAGTCATAGATCCGAGTCGTGAAATTTACGAGTCTTTTGTTAAAGTTGCAGAGGATAATGGATTGCTAATAACAAAAGTAATTGACACACATCAGCATGCAGACCATGTCTCTGGCGTGGTAAAGTTAGTCAAAAGTATAAAAACTAAAACAAACTCTGAAATTTTTGCATATTTTAGCTCCCTTGAAGAATATAGCGATAATGAAAATACGGGGCTTTATAATATCAAGTACGTCAGAGATAGAGATGAAATAGAGGTAGGTGAAAGCGTAAAGTTAAGAGTCATTCATACCCCAGGCCATACGAAGGGTAGTATGGCCTTTTTTATAGAATCTAGCTCTGTGGATAAGGATAAAAATGAGGCAGATGGAGATATTATTCCATATTATTATTACCTATTTACCGGGGACACGCTATTTGTAGATGGCATTGGAAGGCCAGACCTCAGGGACGAAGCGAGAGATTTCGCTGGATTGCTGTACGAAACTTATCATCAAAAAATCGATAAATTTCCTCCTAATACTCTAATTCTTCCTGCCCATTTTAATGGAGCGTCCGTTACTTTAAAACATGCAACACCAATATATGAGACAATTGAGTCGTTAAAGAAAAAAATAAGGCTTCTTTCTATGAAGAAGGAAGAATTTGTTAGTTTGGTGACTGAGACAGTACCACCAAAACCCATGAACTATAAAACTATAATCTCGATCAACAAAAAAATGCTTCCGTACGATGAAGTAGAAATACCAGATTTAGAAGCTGGTCCTAATTCTTGCTCCATTTCATAAAATCGGTATTTTTTATTGTTTATTTTTGATTCTGTTTAATCTAGTGGTGTTTTGAAAAGCTGCTCAAATGCCGTTGGTAGCTGCAAAAAACAAAAAAATTCCAGATACCTCCAACACGAAATTTATCAGCGGTAATCTTGTGTAGGAAATCAAACTTGTGCTTCTATTTCTCCTGCCAGAATCCGCTGGATATGTTTACTTAATTTCATTGGTTACGAATATTTTCTTTAGGTTTGTTCATGATAGTTTAATAAATGACGAAATTGCCCAATAAGTAGCAACGGTGATATGACGTAGCCCATCCTAGTCGGTCAGGAAACAAAGTTAAGCAATACATTATATCCAGAATGATCTCTATTAAGAAAGAATTTATGATGCAGACAACTCAAACAATGCGATGCCACATGCGAATTGTGATTTCAACAGTTGCAATATTCTTAACAGTCAATTTACTTGCTGTAAACCTGAGCTATCGCGAGAGTTACTTAACTCCTGTGGATGCACAATCTTCCGTAAGCTCAAACACAGATACCAGGAATTCATTATCACTTCCGGATCTCTTTTCCAAAGTACAAAAGTCTGTGGTTCAGGTATCCGATGTCCTAAGGACGATAAGTGGAGAAGGAACAAGGTTAGGTTCTGGATTCGTTTATGATAATGAAGGTCACATAATAACGAATAATCATGTTGTCCAGACTGATTCGCGAAATGCACAATTTGACGTCACGTTTTCTGATGGTAACGCATATACTGCTCAATTGGTAGGCTCTGATCCTTATTCTGATCTTGCTGTTCTAAAACTTCAAGACGTACCCCTTAACAAGTTGGTACCACTTTCTATTGGAAACTCCTCTGAAATAAGGGTGGGGGAAACAGTAATTGCGATAGGAAATCCTTTTGGTCTTGCGGGGTCTATGACTACGGGAATCGTGAGCGGTCTTGCTAGAATCTTACCATCAAGCAACGAAAATCCTTCAGGAAATTCAGTACCACTATCATTTTCTATTCCAAACATAATTCAAACTGACGCTGCTATCAATCCTGGAAATTCCGGAGGACCTTTACTTAATTCAAACGGTGAAGTAGTTGGAATAAATAGTGCAATATTTTCAACGACAGGTGCTTACTCTGGAGTGGGATTTGCGGTCCCATCAGATACAATAAATAAGATAGTACCTTCTCTCATACGCACAGGAACGTATCAACATCCCTACCTAGGTGTAGTCGGGCTAAATATTACACCAAGTTTTGCGAAGCAGTTGGGATTGCACGAAGCAAGAGGATTCTTGATCACCGGTATTACATCCGGAGGACCGGCCGACAAATATGGTTTACGTGCCGCAAGCCAAGTTACCAGCGATACAGGAAGAGCAACTATTGTGGGAGGAGATATTATTCTAAAAATTGATAATCAAGATGTGAAAAAGATAGATGACGTTCTCTCTTATTTGGAAAAACAGACATCTGTTGGTGATACTGTTCATTTAACAATTAACAGGAATGGAGCCATTCAAGAGGCAGCTATAGTTCTTGACGCAAGACCCTCCCCAAATGAAGTACAAAATATTGCCGCTATACAACCAGATATAGCTAATAGTAGGCAGTCACCAAATGGTAACAACGATGGTAGTGATATTAACGATGACAATCCGTATGATCAATGTGCACGGTTTGCAGGAAATGATTTATGTGGCTTTTTCTTTGGCAGATAAATAAATCTGAACATAGCCTTGAGATTCGTAAGATTCATGAAGAATTGTCTATAGTGCGATAAGAAATTTGTCTTTGCAGCAGCATACTACATGCCGAAGCAACAGTAAGCTATCATCATTACTAAATGACCTGGAAGGAAGTGTAGTCATTTGTCCAGGGTAATAACTATGTCTTTGTCCAGAATTGGGGACAGAGGAAACCTTCTAGTTCTTTCAGAAATGAGATAATATTTTTCAAGAAAAATTGTCTCTGTCCAAAGCCTTCACTTGGAATTTCTAGCTTTCATTAGCGAGATCACCGTCTCGATACGTGAAAGTTTTCACGACATTAGCAAACTATAACCATAACCATGCACTTACACTCAAGTATGACCACAGTAGAACGGGCAGAAGATTTCGAAAATATATGCGGCAAATGTGGCAGAATGAATTCCGAACACCCAGCCACTGGAAGATTTAGCACCGTAGTATTATTTGGTGATGAATGTGCTTGGAATCCAGACAAAGAATTCAGACACTTCGTAATGGGCACTTTAAAGAGCTCTGGATATAATTTACAAGATTTTGGACATGACTAGTTCAAGTATGTATTAGTGAATATTACATAATTTTGTGAATCATATCCTCAGAATCAGTACTCGAAGTCACAAACTGAGTTAGTTAAACAAAGGTATTTCAGAGGATCTGGAGTAATTCAGTCTAATCTAATGGTTGACATGTATGTTTTGGTAGTCTGTGATCTCCTGCATACTGCAGAAATCACTTCAAAGCTACGAACTCTTGATGGAGTTGAAGAGGTTCATATGCTTAATGGTGTTTATGACATACTTGTAAATATGTCTGCCACCTCACTCGAAGGTCTGGAACATGTTTATTCGAAAATTAGGAAATACCTGGTATAAGAACAACGCTAACGCTAGTAGGGTATACAAAATGAAGGAGGCTTATATTGATCCAGGACCATAACTATGGCTTTAATCTCTCTAGGTTGTAATACGGTTTCGCCACTTCGGATTATCGACATGCGATAAGAAATACCCCTATATGATGATACAGTTTATCTCTGATTGACTCGTGCTTATGAGAATATTAAATACCTCAACCTTCGCTTCGAATTAACTGTAGGGGATGCAGGCGTAATAGTTTCCAGAGTAGATGGCTTGCTAGTAGGACTAAGGTCTTTTCTGGTCAGTTCCTTTCTGGCCTCCACGGAGATCCTTGAAGGTATACTGATTTAGCACGTCAATTCCCTTATCCACTATATTGAAACATATGTCTCTTTATCCTTCGACTTATTATATTAACGATTCACAGTATCAACTTTAATCTCAATAGCACTAGAATTGATATTGGAATTCCCATCACTGCTATTGTCCTCACCTACCGTAATTGTGCCATCCATTACGATACCGGGATGGTCATCGTTTACGTCAGACTTGGAATAACTGAATTTTCCGATGTTGCTTAGCAGAAGAGGGTATGGCAGTATTGAATGCAAATACTCCACTATCAAATACGGTATTCGAGTTCATCTTCTAAAGTGATCTTGTGGTTATGATCCACGTCTCCGCTAACTCATCTAATTGTTGTCCCAACGTTCACCTCAACATTTTGAGGAGCGTAGGGTTGATTGATAATTCGCCGTTCGTTCAGCAAATTGGGACATTCATTTCCCACTTTTGGAATTAGAATTACTAGCTTCTTAGTGTTTGCCCCCAGGATCATTGTTTTGTTATATAATAGGTATTAAGCATCAATTTTTGCTGTAGTATTGATGGTAGAGATAGGCTCTGGATTAGTTGCAATTTGCGAAAAATCTGCGTAGGAAGGAATATTTTGTTGAAAATCTACCTCAAATATGTTCTTATCTCCAGTAACTAAATGCGAACTATTCTTTATTAGCAGACTTATAGCATCTTCCATCATCCCATTCAAAGTCCCTGAAACGACTTTCTCAACTCCTCTTTTATAGAGGCAGCAACATTTGATGATTCACTATTAACACCAGCAGCAGTATTACTTCTTTCATTCGTAAAAGCAATAGCATAGCTCAGATTGTCAATACAATTTGCGTTTGCTAGGATGCAATGTGAAGAACAGATTGGTAGGATTTCATAAATAACCTAAGAATAAGCATCTGCTATCGTAAAAAGTAGAGTAAATTTCCCCGAGAGAATTATGCTCGAATAGAGTGCTGATTATTATTTAAATAATTGTCAACGCTCCACAGCCATTGGATGATAATGGCATGGTATACTGATCCATCATCATTACAACTTCGGCAGGAATATATTTTACCTTGGCTGACCCCGCATTTGAGCACAGCAGTCCAGACGAGATGTTAAACCATCCGCACGCATATATCATGATTATACCTCTGCATCAAAGTATAGAACGGTTGTAGGCCTATGCACCCAGTGCCATTCCGGTTAATTTCGATGATCCGATGTCAGCGGCATTCGCAAACTGATGAGGGCATTGTATTTCCAGTAAATCTTAATATTACCTAATAGTAATATCATTTGATTATCGATTTACGTGAATAGGTAGGTTATAGTTTAAAATTGGTCTGTAAAGGGATATGCATTCGTCATAAAGCACTAAAACCAATCGGAGTTGGTCGATATCTTACTGGACAGAAGCGATGCCAAGTATGCGAGATCTTCATAACTTGGGATGGGTTGTGGTGTCCATGCTGTGGATATAGACTGAGAACAAGACCCCGAAATCTGAAATATAAGGTCAAGTTACGAGAAAGGGAATTAAGGAAAAAACAAGAAGTCATACTAAAAGTCCAGAAATTTACACCCAAGAGATGACTTTTTCTAGTTCCGTTAGACACACATCTCTCGTATTCCTGTCTCTTTCATGCTAGTCACTTTTAATGGAAACTTCTGACCTCCCCCGGCGGAGATCTGAAACATAGACTACCCGAGAGAACCTTATTCCTAGGCCATTATTGATAATATTCTTAGGTATTACTTATAACACAAGTGCGGGACTAATTCACGTACATGTAATGCACATCTTCATGATAGAACGAAAGAATATGTTTTCAAAAGTACACCATATTCTTAACTTCCGTAGGACTGTTATTGTTATTACTC
>JALZOS010000383.1 GCA_030913755.1 Thermoproteota archaeon
TATCTATATACTTGGTTGCCAATTGGTTCTACAGGATTGGATGTGTCCTCATCTTCTCTGTCTTTATGTGCTTTAGTATAATAGAGAAAAACGCTTGTGTGCGCATTCGTGTCTGTTGATACTGCAATTCCTAACAGTCCTCTATAACCTACTGTAGCAACATTGACATCGATTACAGGCTCCTGAAGCATCTTACCATTAATAACTCGAAATACTTTTCCTTCATCTCTATCTAGTATTAGAAAATCATCCCTTCCCAAGAAAGCCATAGTTGACGGTTTGAAACTTTCGCTAATAACATTCTCGATTTTAAAATTTGGATTTGTAGCGACTGGGATGGGATATGCATACTGAAAGACCATCTGAATAATAATAATAAGAAAACAAAAGGACAAAGTGACTACAAAACTCGAAGTGATCCTGGTCAACTTAGATATTTTTAGCTGGGCAAAGACATTCATCGAAGTTCAAATTCAATGGTGTTCAAAACATGAATTTTTATCTTATCATTGTGAACGAATTTCTCACATTTTTTAAATATAATCTATAAAAGCTAGCTTTTTAAATATAATTATTGATGCTAAAACCTTAAACAAGTTCTAAAATCCACATAATGATCATTGGTTAGCGTCAACTTGATTCAAAAAGAACGAAATCTACGAGAGCAAATTTTCGAAGGATCTCGTTTCCCTTTAGTCACAAAGACGTTGCGTTACTCATCATTGGAATTAGTAATATAATCCGTTGGACTAATTCGAAATATTGTGCCATCATTTTTCTAGTTGGCTAATACATACGTATTGCCATCTGATCCGACTTACCTTCAAACTCATGGCCAGACATGAGACTTAGCTGCCTTCCGTTTCGTGTTTTTTAAAACCTGCCATTGACTTTCTTGAACTCTCTATCGCTTTCTTTTTTCTCGGTTGTAGTATTAGCACGTATATTGAACCTACTGCGTAAATTGATAATAAAATTAGCTGCCCGATTATGCTCTCCAAAGTTGGATGGATGCCCGTCATTGTCGCAAGATTGATGTCAAGGCGTGGAATGATTCCCAGTATTGGGGTAGTTGGAATGTATCCTACCTCTTGGAATTCCCTTACGGCGTTACCCATGAAAGCAATTGACATGTACGCCCCTATTCCCATAGTAAGTCCAAACAATACTCTTAGCGGTAACTTTTTACCTAATTTTTTGACTACAAGGGCAACCCCCACTATTACCGCAAGACCTAGGATAAGACCAGCCACAACATACCACTCCATATATTTTGCATAGGACAACATAGCTTGATAGAACAGAACTGTTTCGAATCCTTCTCTGTAAACTGTAAAGAATGAAAGCAAAACAAAGACCATTACACTTCCTGCTGTTGTAGCCTGCCAGACCTTTGCCTTTACAAACTCTATCCATTTCTTTGTTTCAATTCTATTTAAAACCCAGAAGCTTACCCAGAAAAGTACTGCGACTGCAGAAATTCCTGCAATGGCTTCAATGAGTTCTCTGCTAGCTCCAGATATTTCAATTATATATTCTGCAACGAACCAGGTGATGCCAGTTGCTACGGCAGCCATCACTATGCCAAGATAAACATGTTTCTTGAATCGGTCATTTCTTGATGCTTCTAAATATGTAATAATAGCACCGATAATTAATGCTGATTCGAGTCCTTCTCGAAATATTATTGAGAATGATGTCGAAAACGCAATTGTAGGTGCTAGAATTCCAGTGCCAGATACGAGTCGCTCAGACTCACCAAGACCTCGTCTGATTTCTGTTGTCTTTTGAGCTACTATTTCGTAAGGCGCTTTTGATTGTATCAAGTTACGCAATTCAGCAAATTTTATCTCCATTTCTAATGTGAAATCAGGATTTATGGGTCGTAATGGAATTTCCACTTTTTCATAGCTATCCAAATACGCAGAGCGCGATGTTAATAATGCACCTTCGTAATTTCTTTCTTTGTACAGTCGGAGCATTTGGTCAAGTTTGGCCCGAATCTCATCTATATCGCTTCTAACTGCTGCTTTAGCAGGATCTCCCGCTTCTCCCATATCTTTCCTTTCGCCAGTGTACACGCCGAATCCTTGGCTTAGTAATTCTATATCTGCCAAGCTCTGTTGGGAAGAGATGTTAGTACCTGTACTACGTATATCTAGCGAACGATCTCTTCTTAAAAGCTCTTCAGCCCTATCAAGCTTGCCAACGATACCGTTCACAAAGACAACTATTTTTGCAGAGCTCTCCTTTTCAGCCAGCATGTTCCTCAACTCTTCTCGCATTTCTACCTCAATTTCAGCCATTAGTTTAGGATCGATTCTTTCAAGTGGTGCTTCCAAATACTCGTAATTATCCAAATACGCTTGAACTGCATTACTGTCAGCAGCCTGATAATTCCCATTATCTCTCACTTCCATAATAACGCCAGAGAGCAATCTCCTTATTTCAGGGAAGTATTTTTTATTTTCAATTATGTCTTTGCTATTATCAATACCTACTGCCAACTCTTCATTGATGTCTCTCTCTATTGCCGCAATTAGCTTCGACACTGAATTCTGATCGGCTTTTTGCAGTATTAATCCTTGTAACTGACTAAAAAAAGAGTCTAGTTCTATTTTCCTTCTTTCGTCAATGAGATCAGTTACTGTT
>JALZOS010000262.1 GCA_030913755.1 Thermoproteota archaeon
AAATATTGTCTCTTTGATTCTGCGTCTGTTCTAGGTTTAGTGAATACTTCAACCATTATGCACTCCACATGAGATTAGATCCTCTGGAACTAAAGACAATATCGTGCAATAATTGAGATCTGAGAACAACTTTCATCCGATGCTAAATAAATGAACTTCCTGAACAAGAATTAGAACTCACCTACGATTGTCTTATTACATACCTCAATAAAAGAACAAGTAAATGCCGAATGCCATGACCGAGAAGTTGATTTCCGACATACTCTCTCAAGATGATATTATGTTTTCCATCAATAGTGGGAGCGGGATCTGTGAGGCAAGGATAGAGAAGAATCTACCTTTTCGAATTCGAGAACAATGGGCCACAATTGGATATGAAGACAGATCCTGGCATATCCACCTTAATCTAGAGGAAATTGCAGAGGCTAGATTTGTAAGAGAAACAAGAACAAATGATATGATCAGTTTCAGCATAAGATTTTTTGATTCAAAAGGCAATTTGGCTATGCGTGCTAATTTTGTGAAGATGTATGATAAACAAGGAAATATTATTCAAGATAGAGTTGCAAAATATGTTGATATCTTCAAAAAGTACGGTGAGGAGGAAATTGTTTATCTAGGTAGAAAATGACTTAATGCAGAGTACACTTTCGCATATATCTAGACCATTTTTTATTTTTCAAGATTAGGGATTTGAATTTGCCGCAGTTTGATTTGACGAAGCGAAAACTTGAATCCTTTTGTTACCAATATCTACGACATAAACATACCCGGAAGGATCAAGTGCTATACCCGTAGGACCATTAAACTGTCCGTCACCGTTTCCTGCACTTCCCCACTTTGTAAGGAATACGCCATCGGTTGTAAATTTCTGAATTCTGTTATTATTAATATCAGTTACGTAAACAAAACCAGATGAGTCTATAGCAACACCACCAGGGCGATCAAATTGTCCATCACCACTCCCTGAATTACCCCATTTAGTAATGAATTTGCCATTGCTATCGAACTTTTGAATCCTGTCGTTGCCACTATCTACGACATAGACAAGACCTTTGGAGTCTATTGCGATATCAGTTGGATTCGTAAATTGTCCGTCACCTCTTCCCACAGTACCCCATTCCATTATAAAAGTGCCATTGCTATCGAACTTCTGGACTCGATTGTTCTCTCCGAAATCGTTGACGTAAACGGAACCAGATGAGTCTACAGCAACACCTGAAGGGTTAATGAAGCCTCCAGGCTGCAACCCAATTGATCCCCATGCACTTATGAATGTGCCATTGTCAGTGAATTTTTGTACAGCATTCTCTGGATCTCCATTATCAGTAACATACACATGATCAGAAGAATCGACAGTGATTCCTGCGGGGTTAGTAAATCGTCCAGGACCAAATCCCAGAAATCCCCATGAAGTAATGTAAGTTCCGTTTTTGGAAAACTTCTGTACGTCGTGAGTTACACCTGTCAAATCAGTGACATATGAGTTTCCTTTTGAATCGATAGCTATCTCAATTGGTTGAGAAAACTTTCCCGCTACTGCGCCATATGAACCCCATTTACGTACAAATGTATATTGATCCGCACCATATGCAGACATAACTCCGTTCAAAATCATAGAAGATGAAAAGACAACCCCCAAAATGACAAAAGTTACCATCTTAGCATCCATGAATATCTACTCGATAAAGAAAATGGTCGTATTTATGTATTCATATGAATTAACGGTTGAAAAAGAAAATTGTAGAAGCTTTTCGTCCAGCTATCTCGAGGAACTAGAATTCGAATTCACTCTGTCAGACCCGGCATCTGGACTCATTATAGTACCGTATATAGGTGTATTTCCGAAGTGATTATCAACCATAGAAGGATCTACCCAGATACTAACTACTCTATCACCCATGAATTTGATTGTTGTTGGTACATTTTGTGCTATACCATTTCGCAAACTTGCAGAAGAAGTGCCATTGAAAACCATAGTAGAATTACCTTCTGTTGACTTGCTTGTCAATACGAAGTTTGTTATTGTATGCGTATGAGCATTTTTTCCGTCTAACATCACCATCTCAAATGGGGCACTGAAAACTGACGAGTTTACTTGGTCCTTTTCTGACATGTTAACCAAGTTTGATATCCAATGACCGGTCAGTAACCATGCCGGCTTACCATCTTTGTCATTCTGGATACTGGCTATGTTACCAAATAGAAACTTACCTTGACCATAAAAGCTCGGAGAGTACGCGCTCGCTTTTCCTATAGACAGTACAGCGGAGCTTCCCATAATAAGAAACACTATTGCAGTCACTCCCAAAGCCAAGACGGATTTCTTCAAAATGCTTTTCATTCATGATAATATTGAG
>JALZOS010000268.1 GCA_030913755.1 Thermoproteota archaeon
CCATATCAAAAAATACTGACGATAGCTGGCATCTCAAGCCTGGTACTACTAGGATGTTGGTATTCCCGAAGAGTTCAGGACTCCTGTCAGACGACGTGAGGGGTTCTCTACCTACCTATGATTATTCGGAATTGGCTAATATAGGATACTGGTATAAACCAACTGACTGGAAGAATGTCGAAGCTACGGGGTACTTTAAAGTGATTTCCTCCAGTGCAGGTGACGGGATCTCCTTTGTGACAAGAAGTGTAAGACACAGTAGCAGTATTAACGACGGCTGTGGCGGTTCATCTTACCATAACAACATACGGTTTGAGGGAACGTTCCAATTCAAAAAGGAGATGTGGCATGTAAATTACGATATACTGCCTCCTACCAAGAGTGGTATAGGTTCTATCATGAATAAGTGGGTGGGTTTCAAGGGAATTGTTTACAACCTTCCAGATGGGAGCGTAAAGCTGGAATCCTATGTAGATAAAAATAATAACAATCAGTGGCAAAAAGTAGAGGAATTAACAGATACAGGTAAATGGGGTAACGACATGACTCAATGCAATGCAAAAACGCCGGGAGCTCAAATAACTTGGGGATCACCGATGTTCATATTCAAATCAACTGGCGTTACATATGATTTCAAAAAGTTCTCTCTAAGGGAAATAGATCCGACACACTAATAATCATCATGCATAGTTGACAAATATCCTAAACAATTCAGAGTTAGTCAAAAACATGCATGAATTCATTAACATTTCTGAATCATGGTTAATCCACGAAGTTAGACGACGAAGCTTGACTCTTGAAAGGAAGCGTTGGGGACTCCCAGTGGTCCTATCTGACTGTTAAGTACACAGACTTAGCAGCCTGCAAAGGTTAAAAATTCCTGTTCTCTTTAGATTGCTGTCTTGGATCTGAGGTATCGCCGCAAACGGTTCTCCAAATATTTTGCCAAGTATGTTGTCAAATAAAGAGTAGTATACAGAATTTTCTGCGTACTCTATGTAAATATTCTCATGCCAACAGACCAGTTCGTCCAGAAAACCAGTATCAAATTACTCAATCAGTCAATATGAGTGAGCTTCTGATTTGTGATCTTTAAGTTCCTTGAATGCTGCAAATGGACTGTCACATATGTTGCATACCCAGGAAGTCAACCTTGCTTCCCGATATGTTGCATAGGAACCATTTTTATTTTCCCATACACCGACTTTCAAGTTAAAATTGGTAGGCCTATAACATATTCTTCTTTGTATTTGACGCACATCATACATACTACCTTAGTCATCTTAAATGCTCTTGGTCACTTTATAAAATAAGAAGAGACAGTTGTCCTTATCAAAAGTACGATAAATAACCATCTAACATGAGAAGAATGTCTTGATCACCTATCTGGCCCAATTATTCGCTTAGGTCCGGTAGGAGGACCTAGATGTGGAATGCTGACACTGCTTCACTTGTTACCCCATTTTCTTAATTCTTTTGATCATAGTCTACGTCATTAACGTCCAACTTCAAGGCTCATGAATAGAATTGCTGGTTAATAGTAACGTATTATACTTTATCATAGGTGTTGAATATCTATAAAGAAATGCATGTTAGGTTCAAATCGAATTTTCGATATAAAGTGTATCTAATTGTCATAAGAGGAGTTTATAAAAGTAAATCAATCGTCTCTGTAGATAATATTTCATATGTAACACTACTGGTAATTACTAAAGGGGTATCACTTGAAATAAAGAAGGTCTAAACAGGTATTCGTACGAGGTCGACCGAACAATCTTTGTTTATGAAGACGCAATTTGCAAAAGCCGCAGTGCCGTTGAATATTACAATCAGTGCTTTCTGCGGCTGATTCAAAGGATTTCAATATCGCCGGATTTAAATAAAAGTAAACTAGTATCCATTTCAAATGAAATCGAATAGCATACTTTTGGGACTATCTGCATTATTTTCGGTATGTATGATGATGCCTAACGTTGACATAGGTGCACAAGTCTATGCTCAAGGATCTACAACAATCTCTACGAATTCGAGTAACGCTACAACTGCGGCGAAGAATGATAGAATTAATCTCCAAGTGGAAGAACTCTCACTAAGCAAATCACCTACCAACCTACTCGATGTAGCCGGCAAGATAAGGAATAACAACACTGTCAGCGTGAATGATGTGAAGGTACTGGCAGTATATTTTGACAAGAATGGAGCAGTACTTGGCAAATCTGACAAGTTTGTTTCAACCCAATCATTCTTATTAAAACCTGGAGATGTAATGCCATTCCAACTCCTAGATGTGTTCTCATTTGACAGAGTTGGCAAGTACAATATGACCGCATTTGGAGATGTCGCTCCTTAACAACGGAGCGAAACAGAAGGATTAATGCAACTATAAATTCGATTGTACAAAAAAATAATAACGGATAATTAACAGATAATTCAAAAGAAAGCCTGGTGTGTGGACCAGCACACACCCAGTTAGTCGTCTAGTAATGCTCCTTCATTACCGTTATGAGAAAAAGGCATATACTCTACTAGTTTCAATTTGTTTCATTGAAGGTTAGATCTAGGCTCTTTGCGATCATATTTTCACTCGTTCTTGCATTCCTTATTTGGGCATCACTATCGTCACTTAACGCATTCTCTACATGTCTCATTCTTGAAGTTTCAAAACATTTGGAGCACGATTCAGTAAATTGGATGGATGAAATTTCGAGAG
>JALZOS010000045.1 GCA_030913755.1 Thermoproteota archaeon
ATGTATCCAATGAAAACTAATCAAAATAAAATTTTAGACTTTAAGATATGAGAATAGTTTGCAAATACCCAGATGCAAATGTCTATTGGTTCTTCTTTTTAACCGTCAGGTTTGAACTATAAAGATAAAGAGAAAAATAAAGACGTCTCTACTGTGCTACGCTAATCACTTAACCGTCTGAACTTCTCTTAATGAGATGTTTGCTCTATGCACCGGCCATTCCGTTCCTAAGTTCGACTCCTTTGTGATCCGCATCTTCTACAGCTGTAGCTTCAGATGCTGCTTTGTGCATCTCAGACATTGCACATCCCATTTGTGCCTCTGGTTTTCCTCTCCTCATAAGGCCTCTATACAGTCCTGCTTCAAGAGTTTGTCCATGAGCCTTTTCCCACTCCTCAACTGGTATACTGTATTTCTTTTGTATTCTATCTCTGTACCACTCAGGAATAACATTGAATGCGCAGAAAGGAATAATCCTCAGATCTGGTGTGAGATAGTGTATATCGCACCTCTGCAATCTTTCCAAATCTTCGTTGTACTTGTCCTGGAAGTGCATCATACCTAGGAATAGGGATCTGATATGCCAGGATCCGACAGAATCAAAGCTTCGTTTCAGCAATATACTCGAGAACATTTTTGCCAAATTAAGACCATGTGGTTGCTTTTCTCTGTCAACAAATTGATTCAACTTCCGGACAACTTCCAATATGGCCCAATAACGGTTTGCACCCGACCTAATTTCATCTGTTTTTTCTTCAAAGTACTCCAATACTCCTTTAAGATCCACGAAGGATGTTAGAGGAACTAGTTTTTTAGTGTCCACATCTTCAAAGACATAGGTACCAGCACCACAAGCAAAATGAATAGAAAGTTCGTATTTTGGTTTCTTACTAAATGCTTCAATGACATTGGTCATAGGCATGCATGATGGTACTGGGAACCAGGCATCGGTAGAAATTTCGCCGTTGGACTGCTCTTCAATTCTCTCTATACAGTCAGGAATGGTTATTCTATATTTTTCTCGTTCCTTTTTAGTCATCCTTCCAGTCAATGAAACTGGCTGAAAGTTAACGGCGTGAACTACATCCAAGTTCCTTTGAGCATATCGAATAATTCCACCTAGCTCATGATCATTAATTGACTTTATTACAGTAGGGACGAATACCACAGTCATTCCGCATTTTCGTGCAGACTCTAAAGTGTAGGGAATTTCCCAATGATTTTTGGGGTTCGTTCTTGGTGTTACACCGTCAAATGATAAATATAGATTATTTATACCAGCCTCTCTTACCTGTCGCATAGTTTCTGGTGATAATGCTAATTTTATGCCGTTAGTGTTGAGTTGGACATGTTCGACTCCTTCTTCCTTCATAATTTTGATGAGATCGTAGAGATCATCTCTTAACATCGGCTCGCCACCAGTAATCTGTATCGAGTTACCCGCAATGGGTTTTTGTGCTTTGAGAGTCTTCATCATAGCCCTTACCTGTTCATGATTAGGTTCGTACAGATAGGCACCTTCCAAGCCCTTCTTTACGTAAAAGAAACAGTACCAACATGTGAGGTCACATCTGTTAGTTATAATGATGTTAGCAAGTCCTGAGTGAGATAAGTGATTAGTACACAGTCCACAGTTAGTTGGACAAGCACACTTGTCGACCATAACATTTGGTGCATGTGCACCTTTGCCATCCATCCAATAAGTGCTGAATTTGTTATACATCTTGTATGATCCAAAGTATAGCTCCTCACATTCACCGTGTGTTGGACATGTCTTTGTCATGAAGACTTTGCCATCTCTTTCAAAGACCTCGGCATCCAAGATCATGTTACAGTCAGGACAGATACTTTGAGTATGTCGTATAGTTGTCTTTTTCGTATTTGGTTTATTACTGCACGTTATGTTTGATATTTGTATTAATTCCATCGAATCCTACCTACCCTAATTTACATTGGAGCTCTGTCAATTTCGTATATAAGTATAATGTTAGCAATAATAAGGTGAATAGGTTTATTCTATCAATTACCGATGGTTTATGATTAGTTCATCAATCTAGTGGATAAATAAGTATATTATCGTGTTTCCGGCACTGTCTACGAGCTTAATGGACCTAAGCGACAAATCAAGAAAAGCGATGGAAGACCTGGGTCTAACAAGTTATGAGATCAAGGTGTACGTGGCGCTTTTGGAGTCTGGTTCGATGAATGCATCGGAGATGAGTAAAAAATCTTCTGTTCCTTATTCTAAAATTTACGATGTTTTGAATTCGCTGGAAGAAAAAGGATGGATTGAGTCAAACAGCTCGAGACCGCAGAAATTCTTTCCCAAATCACCTCATACGGCCATAGAAACGACAAAGATGCTAATAGAGAGTCGACTGAAGGCAAGTGAGACCCTAGTAATTGCAGAACTCACTCCCCTCTACGAAAAAACAGGCATAAAAGAAAGACCCGAAATTTGGGTTGTCAGAGGGTTGTACAATATAGCAACCAAAGTGATGGAAATTATTGAAACTTGTCAGAAGGAGCTATTAATAGCACTGCCCCAAATATCAGAGAACATAGCACGAACGATGCAGCCCTCATTAAGAGTGTTATCGGAAAAAGGAGTCAAGATCACAGTTTTGGCGTCAGGGAAGACGAACCCAGACACTGTGCGGGCAATTTCGAGAGTAGCCGATGTTAGGGTAAAAGATAGCATGTTTGGAGGAGGAGTCATAGGAGATACTAGCCAGGTTATGATTCTCTTGGGTGAGGCCAATGGCGGACAGGGAAATCTTGAGCCCATTGCTATATGGGCCGATCATATTGGCCTGGCTAAATTTGCAAAAGACTATTTTCAGTATCTCTGGCATGACGCCACTCCTCCCAACGGTGTTCAGGAATAATCATACATATTTTCTCCAAACACAAAGTTTTAGGTTTCGAACTGTTAGGATCCGTCTTATCTTTACGAGCCAATGAATACGATGGGTGAGCTATATCCTTGGCTATGACGTCGTTTTTATTCCACCTTATAAGTCATAGTAGTTGGACAAACGATGACGAAAGTAGCCCTAC
>JALZOS010000304.1 GCA_030913755.1 Thermoproteota archaeon
CTCGTATCAGTTTTAAACCAAATTTGCATCCCTTTTCGCAGATGTAATGTGTTATCAGTAGCAGTAAAGACTATTTTATGTGCTGGATGTCCTGCAAATGTAGTGTCAAAAGATTCTAATATGTTAAGATCTGGATAAAGATTCTTCAAAGTGGTTAATTGTGTTTGAGTAATATAAGACAAGGACTCATTTGATGTCACTTTTCTAAACATTATTCCTAGACCTGCTGGGAAAATATCAGAATTGCTTTCTTTAGGTGCAATAAATGTAATAGACTCGTCAATGTGCTCTGCCCTCTCCCAATTAGGAGGATATTTTATACTAAAACCAGTAATAAGGTCATCATACGTGAGAAATTCTGATTCAGAAACAGACGTAGAGACAAGCAGATTTTCATATAGTGATCCGTAAGCTAAATCAGACTCAGAATAGCGTGCCCATACACAAATAATGACAAAAATAGCCATTGATATTACAAGTAGCTGAAGAAAACTTCGATTCAACTCATGTAATCTAGTAGCGTTAGATTTAACTATCACTGCACATTTTCACATGCGAATGGAATATTCAGTGCAGCCGCCGCCGACAATATCGTACGGTCAAATATATGGATTGTTGTACCAATCGGAGCGCTGATTGTAGCAATTCTGACTGCTAATTTCCTCCTTCTCAACTATGTTCACGTTTTTACCTCGATGCTTTGGACCGGAACCGATATCTTTATGGCCTTTTTGCTTGGCCCAATACTTCGAGGTGTAAGCCTTTCAACCCGTAAAGAAGTTATTTCTTGGCTTATGCCAAAAATGGTCTTCTATATGCCAACTGTCGCGTCTGTTACGACAACAGCAGGCTACTTTCTTGCTTCAAAGATGGGTTTGATTACCCTACAGACTCCAGTCGTATATTGGATTAGTGCTGTATTAATTATTGTTGTAACAATGGTTATTCAGGGACTAGGTATCCTCCTTCCCACGAACCTTCGTGTCTATTATGAGTTAAGAAAAAGCGAACCTGATATGGCTAGGATTCAGAGACTGATGCGCAGGTATGTCAAAGTTGTAGCAACTCAGGCAAATACTTCAGTTTGTGATAATATTCATACTGGCAAATTTTGCTACTGGATTCTTCCTCAGGCTCTAAACAGTCGATCAATCAACTTCCTTGACCCGCTCATAGACGATATAATCAATTCTTTCAAATTAGTTCAGTCGCAAACAGAGCATTTGAATACTTAGATGACGCTAGCACCGGTATCAATCCAATATGAACCTGTAGTCATGCAAAGCCAAAAGTCACAAGTCTAATGTAGATTTTCCGAATCTTTAGCGTAAAGATAAGGCGTATGATGACACGTCACAATCATTCATCTATTAGATCGGTTCTGATCAGCGTTTTTGCAGCACAATCAAAACAATCAAAACAATCTATCACTCTAATTTTTCTATATCTCCTTTCAAGAGGACGTCCTTCATCCTTATGGTTTTAACTAGATCTCTAACGCGCTGTACACTTTCCTGAAAATACTGAATTAATTCCTTGTGTATAAAATCAGAAGGATTTACTGTGAATTTGGTCCGTTGTTTCGATATGGAAATTTTGATTTTATCAGTGGAAGAATCATGGTCTTGCGTTCTTTGCAACATCGTCCTGTGCATACTTTGATTCCTGAGTTCCTTCAACAACCAGAACCAATTATCGTAGCTTGACGCTTGATATAATTCTGTGAGCAAATCAATATTCTTCGTTCCAGAATTCAAAGCACTTTGAACCGTACTTAGATCCACCTTCTCAATGGCAATACCCAAACCTAAATTGATGTTAATCTGAACAAGAAGAGCATCAATTGCTCCGACAATTTGAGCAAGAAAGCAATCTGTCTCCATTTCTGATTGAACTCGGAGCGCCTTTTTTGAGGTGTCAACATACTTTATCTCAATTTCTTTGAGATTAATCAGATGATGCTCAGCGGCATGGAGCTTGAATTCGACCCTGTCAACAAGGAGTTTCTTCAAATCATCTTCAGATGCCATATTATAACGAGATATCGCCTTCTTAATTATCGTTAATTGGCGGGCTTTTTGAAGGATAAAACTTCTCTCCTGTCTCAATTATCCTGTGTACGCTAGTCGACTGTGATTCAAAATGAGGCATTCAAGAAAAGACCTTTATGCTGGTCTCTTTTCTTTCTAGAAAAGTAGCAAATGGAGAGAAAAAGGCCGATAGGAGTTACAATTATAGCAATACTTATGGTAATTGGCGGAGTTCTTCTTTTGATTGGAGGAACTGGCTTCCTAGTGATAGCACCACTGGTAGGTCAACTCAATATTAGCGATGTTTCTAATACTTCTAATGGTAGTCTCTCAGTCAACGTTAACGGCACCAACATTACGCTCCCAAATAATGCGCTTTTCATATTTCTGGGTGGATTTGTTGTAGTAATTGGTGCTGTCCTAGTAATACTGGGAATTGCAAGTCTTGTCGTAGCATGGGGTATTCTGAAGGGTAAAGGATGGGCTTGGATTGTAACAATTATAATTACTATTATTTCTATTGTATTTAATATAGTATCGATTGCCGCCGGAAATTTTGGAAGTATAGTTGGCATAATCATAAATGGCGTGATAATTTACTACCTGTATAGACCAAACGTGAAATCATATTTTGGAAGAGTGAAAGGGCCTACAATATGATTTCTGTTTCATTATGGATTGAATGTTGGGATTCTTTGGGTTGCCAAGAGAACATATACGATGGATAATAACCAAAATATCTTTGATACCGATATAACGAACGAAGATGAATTAAATGAAATCCGACATGTACAGAATATGCTTAATCCAAATGAAAAGGTCTTACTTGTGGCACGACAATCAAGATTCCTTCCGGGAGGCTCTGCTCTTACACCAAATATAGTAATTGCAACAGACAGGCGAATTATAATTAGAAACCCTTTCATGCTGGGTTTGAAATCCGAACTAGTCGATATCCCCTATGACGTAATAACCAGCGTAAAGTTACAGAAGGGCGTTTTCACTTCTACCATTTTATTCAAGGCACCAGCACTAGTCAATCCGAGTAAATTGGGGCTTCTTGATGAGAACGTTGGTGGAGAAGATGATCAAGATGGTGTTATAGAGGCAGTACCCAAGGATAAAGCAGAAGACCTTTTGGAGATAATTAGGCGTGGAATGAAAAGTACAAGTAAAACAACTGGCTTGCCAATACAAGTTGATTCAATGTCTGTAGCTGATGAACTGGCCAAACTTTCGAAGTTAAAGGAACAGGGAATAATAACAGATTCAGAATTCGAACAGATGAAGCGGCAACTGATAGAAAAGATGTGAGTTGTGAGGATGACAACTATGATAGGAATTAAGATATTGTGTGCACCGCGCTGGAAGCAGAAGGGATGTCCAATTTAGGAGAAAGTAAATAAATAAAATCAGGCAAAGGCAAATTATACGTCGTATATTTTAGTACTAAAATAAAGGGAGTCAGCCAGCTCCGTGTTTGGCTTTCCCCGCTATCATTATGTTCGGTGAACGGAGCCGAAACCCGAACATCCTATAGAGATTGAATAGACAATATCATTTAAAGCGATTATCGGCCAGAAGTCAAACCATTCTAAAGGTCTGACCAAACTATTGAGAACTTGCGCCCAAGCTTAGAAATATAGCTAGCTCATCTTAGAGCTTCTGATGGATGAAATTCTGGTCAAAGGAAAATTTCATCGTGAGAATGTCATTGTATATCATAACCGACAAAGGATACGGCAAGACCAAAACGCAATGCAATTGACACAATCAAAACGGTCAGGATTTGTATCTACTAATCCTAGCTTCAATGGAGCCTTATTTCGAATGGACAGGTGCGAGAGTTATCAAAATGGTAAAGTTAGTTGGTTAGTTGGTTAGTTGGTTGCTTATAATCTGTGGGCGACTCATACATGAATAGACAAACAACTATTTCGGGTGGAACAATATCCATATTAATTGCAAGGATAATCTATGCAATAAATTGGTTCAATATTGGGTCTTTGTTCCCATTTATTTCAAAAGAGTTTAATCAAGATGTTTCCTACCTTGGCCAACTAAGTGGGTTTTTCTTACTTGGCATAGGACTTTTCCAAATTCCAGGTGGTCTTTTTGCGACCAAATATGGCTCACGCAGAAGTGCCATATTGGGAATTATCTTGTCCTCAATAGCCGTAATCATATCATCACTCACCACACAAATTGCTGTGTTTGTTGTTCTAAGATTCATAGTTGGACTAGGTATGGCTTTTTTCTTTAGTGCTGGTGTTACTCTTATTACGACTTATCTTGGAAAGAAGTCAGAAGGTACCGGTATAGGACTTCTGAATTCATTTCAGGCAATTGGAGGAGTAATAGGTATTTTTGGCTGGATTCTTGTCGCTGAAGCACTGGGTTGGAGACTCAGTCTAATTATGAGCGGGATATTGGGAGTTGCCATTGGCTTATTGATGATTTTTCTCTTACCTGCTGAAACACAAGTCCGGACAACGATTTCGATATCACTGCTCCGTAAATTACTTTTTTCTCGTAATTTGATATCTCTGGGTGTAATATTGACTGCAACTCAGTTAGCTTGGGGATTAACCATTTCATTTTTTGTCTTTTATTTGATTGACAGGATGAAAATAAGCCCCGAATTTGCAGGAATAATAAGCAGTATCCCTCTGATAGTGTATGTATTTGCATCACCAATAACAGGTAAGATATTTGATAAAAGTGTTAATTCAAAATGGCTTTTACTAATATTTAGTATCATGCTTAGTATCAGCCTAATGGTGAATAGTCTTAATAACTTGACCTCGGCAATACTCTCGGCGATATTAGTGGGATTCTTTGCTACTGGAGGTTTTACTATAGTGTATGCTATAACAAGAAAGATTGAGAGGACTACTCTAACTCAAGGACAGGAATATGCAACATTGAATGTCAGCTGGATAAATGGGATATCGTTAATGGGAATATCATGGGTCCCAGTAGTATTTTCTCTGATAATACATCAAGTAGGATATTCAATCGCCTGGTTCATAGGAGGCTCAATATCTTTAATCCTAACTATTCCGATAGTAGCATTAAGCTCGAAGGTCTTTGAAAAAACTCAGGATTAATTAATATGTGCTACTAGCTTTTAGTAATAGCATATAAAAAATTGAATTGACTTTTGTTTTCAAAGGAACATTCAGGAGCTCAATATTTATACGCCGGTTGCAGTCACAGTCCGCATTCCATTGTACTTTCATCTCTGAAGCGTGCGTCATTTATCGCTATAATTTCATCGAAATACTCCTGCAATGTTGGGTTCGAGGATATTCTGTTCGAGATTAAGATGGCTGCTTTACGGGCAATCTAGCATATAGCTCCGCATCAATTATTTCAAACGCAACATGATTTACTTGTAAATGGTAAGTCTATTCAGAAAAATTAATCCCCATTTAATATCGGAAAGAGCTGGGAATAAGTCGTCAATTCCAACAAATGAATCTCCACGTACCTCGCCATGAGGGAAGTCTATTGTATTAATACTAACATATATTGATCCTTTAACCATCAAGTTATAAAGATCCGACAAAGGTTTACCTTTTAATTCACCCTGAAGATCATCCCTCATTGCACCACCAATGGACAGTGTTCCTGTAATCTTCCCTTCTGGTGTAGTGTTTAGTACTTGCTCAACATGTTTTTTTACTTTTTTTGTTCCTTTCAACAAATCTAATACTACAGTTCCAGTTTGGTTCTTGTCACTTTGGTAAATGTAAATACCAGTTACATTCCCGATATTTTCCGCATTTACAATATATGCAACCCTAGTCAAATCGTCTTGGAATTTCAGACCAACGTAACCACGAGCATCTGTAGTCACAGGTGGTATTTGTTGATCTCCAGTAAGAGCAGTCCAATATCGATCTAATTGATTCGCAGCATTCACCATTGAATTAGAATAGATTAATTGAACTAAGAACACAACCGATGCAACAATCAACACAAGTGATAAATTGTGCATAAAGAATTTCTTACTATCTTTCATATAAACGGCTACTATAGGATCTTCGTATTCTATAAATTTACAATTAGATCAATCTAGTCTCATTCTCATGTCCTAAATCGTAAACCGGAAGAACGTTGTTGCCGGACAACTGTTCAATCAATGATTAATTAATGATAGATAATGTCATAACGTAGCCTTAGTTTCCTTCTTGTCTCTTAGTTTCCTTTCTGACACTATGTTTCACCAAGTCCCCTTGACAACTTAAATAGTTTCTTTTGTAAACAGTTCTGTTGGCTCAAGACACTATAAAAGAAAAAATCAAGGAAAGGTACGGTAAGATTGCATTAAGTGGTAATCTCGATTGTTGCTGTATGCCGGAAGAATGTTGTGGTTCAGGTGCTTCCCCTAAGCAAGCACTATTGTCAATCGGTTATGATAAAAATGAACTGGAATCTATACCTGAATCATCTATACTAGGAGTGGGTTGTGGAGCTCCAATCAATTTCGCTGATTTGAAAGAAGGTGAAACTGTAGTTGATTTGGGCTCAGGTGCTGGTGTTGATGCTTTCTTAGCTTCTAAACAGGTTAAGAATAGGGGAAAGGTGATCGGGATAGACTTTACGGATGACATGTTGCTCAAAGCTAAATCCGCTGCTAAAGAACATGGATTCAATAACGTTGAGTTCAGGAAAGGAGACATTGAGAATTCTATCCCTGTTGAAGATCATTCAGTAGATGCCGTGATTAGCAATTGTGTTATCAATCTCACTACCGACAAAGTAAAGACGTTCAAAGAGGTTTACAGAATCCTGAAGAAAAACGGCAAAGGGAGAATAATCATATCCGATCTAGTGACAAGTAAAGAAATTCATGGAGAATCAATTAGTACCGCTAACTGGTGTAGTTGTATTGACGGAGCATTAACAAGAGAAAATTACATCAATAGTATAAAGGAAGCCGGATTCAAAGATGTAAAAATTTTGAATGAACAACTTTACATGGCTGAAGATAAGACTGATGGTAGAAAAATTACGAGCTTGGTTATCGGAGCAATAACTGGCTCATGAAATTCTTTAAATCCAAAGAACCAGAAAAGACCATTCTTTTTGTCTGTGTAGAAAATGCAGGAAGAAGCCAAATAGCCGAAGGCTTCTTCAGAAAATATGCACCAAAAGGATACAAAGCAATCAGTGCTGGAACAAAGCCAGTTTCACAAATCAACCCACTTGCTGTAGGAGTGATGAAAGAAGTTGGTATTGACATCAGTAACGAAGCATCCAAGGACATCACTGAAGACATGATACGCAACTCCACCCAAATAGTGAATATGGGATGCATGGAAAGAGAGTCCTGTCCAACTCTTTTCTTGCACAATCTGTTGGACTGGAACATTGAAGATCCAAAAGGCAAATCTATTGATAAGGTGAGAGAGATAAGGGATGAAATTGAGCAAAGAGTAAAAGAGATTGTCGCAAGTATCAAGGCTAGCCAATAAATTAACATCTGATCAAAAGAAATTTTTCGCAGAACTCATTGGCACTTTTATTGTAGTAGTACTAGCAACAGGTTCTGTTGTTCTTGATGCTAAGCTAGGTAAAACATTAGGAATTCCTTTTATTGCATTCGCTCCATTCGTTGGAGTTGTAATTAGTGTTTATCTTTTTGGTAAAATATCAATGGCTCACTTCAACCCTGCTGTTACAATTGGTTTCTTAATAACGAAACACCTGAGAAAAGATCAACTTCTGTATTATCTTGCTGCTGAATTAATAGGTGCATTGCTTGGAAGTCTGTTTGTTAAATATGTCATTGGAAGTGAAGCTAATCTAGGTTCAAATGCTCCAAACTATAATTTTCCACTTCCTGTTATCTTCGGTATTGAGGTTCTAGCCTCGGCACTTCTCATGGCTGTCATATTCGCAGTTGTTCACACAAAAGGATTGCGAGGATTTAGTGGCATAGCGATAGGCGGCATTGTTGGTTTGGACATATTCTTCTTGGCATTAATTTCTGGAGCTTCTATGAATCCCGCTCGCTCGTTAGCACCTGCATTGTTATCTGGTTCAGTAGGAGATTTATGGCTATATTGGTCAGCTACTTTTGTTGGGACATCAATAATTGCTCTGTTGCTAAGGAAAAAATTTTCAGTACCACACAGAGAAGCACAAGGAAATCTTATTTAACGCCGCAGAAACAGTCTTAGGATTATTTGGATTTGACAAAACACTTTTTTGGTAAACCACGAAATGTGAAATGGTGGGAAGAACTGAAAAAAGAGAGTGTAGAAGACACCGCACGAGAGCCGATACCTTTTTAGCCCAGAAGCACATCGCGTGTAAAATTCTTATTTAGTTTAACTGATTTTCTTTGTCATGAGCGATAAACAGTCACCATCAGTCATGGTTGACAAAAACTTAGCTTAGCGTCAGAATGCTTGTGCAACTCATTCTGTCACTCTGATGGTTCGAAATGTTAAGTTTATTCTAGGGCGGGATATTTTTTTAGACTTGGGAAGGCTATGTAGCCAATTCGTTTGTGTAGCATCTTTCATTATAAGCAAACTGCCATGTTCAAGTACAATTGAAACCGTTTGTTTAGTTTGCTTATGCTTAAATGAAAATTTTCGTTCTGCACCAAAACTCAATGAAGCGATAGTATTGTTCTTTCCCAATGAATCTTCATCATCGCTATGCCACCCCATTCCTTCATTTCCGTTGTGATACAAGTTCAGCAAACAGGAATTGAATTTTGTTCCACCAAGTTCCTCTGCTATTTGCTTCAGGTGCGAAAGTTCTTCTGTCCATGCTAATGCTCGCTTTGTTGTATTTGAATAGGTATACAAGTAGTTAGAGTCACCATACCACGCAACTTTTCTTTTCGTAACAATATGCTTACCAAATATGACAACATTTTCGTTTTCCCATAAAATGTTCTGTAATAACAAATCAAAGTATCGGTTTGCTTCCGTGAGTGTCATTATCTTTCCGTAATAGTTTACTGTACCCTCTTTATCCAGAAGCTTGATTATACTTTCATCAGTAAACAGAGCCATATTTCCACTATTTATTTTGATTATTCATTAAGTGCCCACAAGTTTAGGTTTTCAGATATTATTCTACAAGATCAAACAAGTAGACGTGCTAGCATGCATCCCGTCTTAGGGTTGATGATTTCACTTCGGAATATGTAAGTATTATTTTGATATATCCTGTCAGTGTCGAAAACCAACACATGATTGAGATTGATTCTAGGTTTTGAAGATCTGTAGTCAACATTCAGGATCTTTGAAATTTGATGATAGTGTTAATTCCAAACAAACGTGAGTCACATCTTTAGCAAAATAAAAAAATGAATTTTATTTGACTACGAATGTTGAACTCCGAATGCTATCTTGACACCGACTCTGTATTCTGTTATCTTGCCACTGGTAGGATTAACTTTTGCCGTAATATCATTAACCTCCAGTCCAGTTATTCCATTAATTGTATTCCTTGCTTCGTCTAGTGCTTCTTGAGCAGCTTCACTCCAGCCTTTTTCCGTGCTACCGACAATCTCAACTATTTTTTCAACACGAGTCATTTCCAATTATAAGGTGCTCATTAATTATATAAGCAAATTTGAACAATTACACTGGAAACATAACTATGGGTATAGACAATAGTGTCCCTGACCATAGCGTGAATAAGAAAATTATGAAGCAACTAAAAGAGGTATCAAACTAGTCTGAAACTATAAGCGATCTATAAAATTCGAAAGCCAAGTGGTTAAATCCTAGTACTCGGCTAACCCCTATCCATATCTTAAAAAGACGTCTTGTAGTATCTTGAATAGTAAATGAGAAGAGAGTTTATTGTCACAAAGATTGAAGCAGCACAAGACGGGAGTCCTTATGTCTACATCGGGCTCATTGACCCTAATGATTACAAATCAGGAGAAGCAAAGCAGCTAAATCCTTTTGGTCCTAGGATGATGGCATTTAGCTCTCCGGAGGATTTGATGAAAAATTTGCCTAAAGCCATGGGAAATGTGGCTGGAATGAAGGGTGCTGGTGTTAATGACTCTCCAACGTTCAGGTTTAGTATGAGAGAGTATGAGGAAATGGGTCTAAAAGTTGGAGAAAAAGTTTCAATAGAAATCAAGAAATCGGGAAACAGTGGAGTTTAATACGAAAATTCCCTTTTAATTAATTTCCACGACAATTTAAATAATCATTAATAAGGTATGCCGATACAACTTAATAATGACAGATATCAAGAATATCTCAAATAAAATTTTCACTCTTCACGCCTCGAGAGGATTTGAAAAGTTAATTATTTGGTGTCTTAATTACGTTCTATCGTAGCTAGATCTCTGATTATAGCTAGGTCGTCTCTCAGAACGTGCTCCATATCCGTACCTCTTCCTACTAGTATCAGCACTAGAAAATCTATTGTTTCTAGTGCTGCTTGCACCTTGCCTATTTCTGTATCCACTTCCATTTCCATATCTACTACCATTTCCTGAATTTCTCCTCCAATTGGTCCTAGGATGACTCTGAATTCTTGGTACCTCAATACCCATTTCATCATTCAATCTTTTGATTGGAAGTTCTGTATTTTTCAATATCCTCGTAAAATCATCCACCCTATCTTGAGAAACTAATGATATTGCCTTGCCGGTTCCACCTGCTCTAGCTGTTCTACCTATTCTATGAAAGTATATCAGTGGATCATCAGGAATATCATAGTTAATTACATGTCCAATAGCAGGCACATCAATTCCTCGTGCAGCTATATCAGTAGCCACAAGGATATCTTCACTGCCTGTTCTGAATCGGTGCATCGAATCATCTCTTTGCTTCTGTGACAAATCACCATGAATTGTGATTGCTCTAAGGCCCTGTTGTTTCAGTTCAATTGCCAATCGCTGTGTTCTTTGTTTTGTTGCAGCAAAAACTAGAGTCTGTTTTTCATCTCTACTTCTTATGAAATTGCAAAGATGTTTGAATTTTTGTCTTTCTTCTACAATCAGGTAAGATTGATCTATAGTATCTAAGCCAATCTCTTCTTCATTGAGCTTCACCTCGTGAGGATTCTTCATATAATCTCGTGCCAGTCTTGATATTTCTGGAGGAATTGTTGCAGAAAATAAACATGTCTGTCTATCTTCGTCGACGTAAAAAAGTATGAATTTAATGTCATCAATGAAACCCATATCTAGCATTCTATCTGCTTCGTCAAGAACAACAAATTTAGCTTCTTCCAGCTGAATTGTACCGCGCTTTACATGGTCAATTAATCTTCCAGGTGTGGCAACTACAATCTGTACCCCTCTTTTTAACTGACTAATCTGCAATGACATGCTTTGTCCTCCATATACAGCTAAAGTCCTTATTCCAACATATTTGGAAAACTTCCTTATCTCGTTGGTTACCTGCATTGCTAATTCTCTTGTTGGAACCAATATCAATGCCTGTATCGGTCCATTCCTTTTGATGTTATTCAAAATGGGAAGTGAAAACGCAGCTGTCTTCCCTGTACCCGTATGAGCTTGACCAATTACATCCATACCCTTTAAAATCATCGGGATGGATAATTCCTGGATAGGAAAGGGGTCTTTGAATCCATTTTCATCTAGTGCCCTTAGTAGTTCTGCACTTAAACCTAATTCGTGAAATGATGTCATTTTATCTTATTCCTTTTTTATTTCTCTTTAGATTTGTAACAAAAGTTACGGAAGACGTGAAAAGCAAATCATTACTTTACAAATCCGCCGTGCTTCCTTTGTATAGTTATAGTGTAATAATAGAGGGATATAAGGTATGCGGATGACAAAAATAGAATTCATGGGCATAACTGAAAAGTTGTCGAGGAATGTTTTAAATAACTTCAGAAAATATCTATAAAAACATGATGAGTGAGGATGATAATTTGCAGGAGAAAAAATTGCGTGGCTCGGGTGGGTTTGTACTTGCTTACGTTAAGGATGAAGAGCAAAAAAAAGGTAATCTAGGCGGGCCAGAGTTGTTCTTAGCTGGTATAGGTAGACTTCCATCAGAAAGATTTGTAAAATATCACTGTAACAAATGTGATAAGGATTTCGAAGGTTCTCCTGTTATCAGATATGATAATCCCAATGAAGATCTCGGGGAAGATGTTATATTAGTTGAGAAGGGCGAATATAAGTGTCATGCATGTAATACAATAATAGCACAATACAGAAAATTTGATTCGGCTTCTAAGCCTTCACAGAATGAGTCAAATTCTCAAATTGAAGAACCGCAATCTGTGGCATCTTTGGAGTCAGATAAGGTATCAACAAAGGTTCTTGAAGTTGATAACAATTCCCAACCTGTCATGGTACATGGCAATAGCAAAAACGGATTTGTTTCAATAGAGTCTCTTCTTGGAATGCCTGCATATGACTGTGATGCTATGTTGGTAGGCAGCATCAGGGAAATTGGATTACGCAGATCGACTCGTGGTAAGATGGAAATAAATTTTAAAGTTTCTAAGGGTCAAGAAACAAGCGATCATGAACCAGTTGAGGTTTCATGGAATAGCATTTCAAAAATAGGAGACATAATACTTCTTGGGGAAACAACAGATCAAATACAATCTCAAGATAATACTGGAGCTGAGAAGGTGCTGGGTAGGTGTACGTCTTGTAGCTATGTTAATGAAACAGATGCTGTATACTGTGCTGATTGTGGAAAAAAGATAGGCTGAAATTTGAGCACTTAACTTTATCTATTTCCAAGACCTATCCTCACATCCACTGCACAGGCCCCCTTTCCCTCTTCCAATACTAACAAAGGATTCATATCAAATTCTTCTATTTCAGAAAAGTCAGTTACTAGTTGTGAGAGACGCAACAAGCAGTCTACAAGTGCATTGATATCAGATGGTTTTTGTCCTCTAACTCCCTTTAGTAATTTCGCAGTTTTTATTGATTCTATCATGCTGACTGCTTCCCGTTCATCTATGGGAGCTAACCGGAATATAACATCCTTAAGTACCTCGACGTAAATTCCGCCCAGTCCGAACATTATTAATGGACCGAATAGCGGCTCGTGCTTTGCACCTAATATCGTTTCCCTAGCAGATTCTATCATCTGTTGAACGAGAACGCCTTTTATTTCTGCATCTTGTTTGTATTTTCTAGCGTTACTTATTATTTCTTCAAATGATTGTGATACTTCCTCATCGTTTAGAAGTCTCACCTTAACTCCCCCTGCGTCTGATTTGTGGATTATGTCTTTTGAAACAATTTTCATAACTACGGGATAACCTACATCTCGAGCCGCCTTTACACAATCTTCGGCACTATTGGCTACAAAACTCTTGGGTCTTGGAAACCCATATGCAGAAAGAATTTCATACCCTTCTTCTTCAAGAAGATTAGTCCTGCCCGACTTTCTTACATTAGCGAGGATTTGCCTTACTTTTTCTTTGTCAACATTGAATTGTTTTATCCTTATCTCGGATCTTCCCAGCCAGTCAGAAAATTCGTACATTGCTTTTAGAGTTCTGATAGCAGGCTCTGCGTAGGGAAAATGAGGAATCCCCCCGTCGGAGAGAATTTGCTTGTTTTCTATACCTTCTGCAAGGCCCATTAATGAAGCTAGAGAGGTTTTACCTGAACCAGCCGTTGTCTTAACTATTGTTCTGGCTAGTTCATTATAATCAAGCGTTGCAGAGGGAGTACACATAGTAACAATTGAGCCAACGTTCGGATTTGAAACTACCTCTTCAAGTACTTTTTCGAACCGATTAGAATCTGCATCACCTACAATATCGACAGGATTTCTTGCGGATCCATGTGGAGGAATTACCTTCGCGATAGTCGCTTTAGATGAAGATATGTCAGCCATTTTCATACCATATTTCGAACAAGCATCGGTTGATATAATGGCAGGACCACCGGCATTTGATACAATCACTACTCCTTTCTTGTTTTCAGGAATAGGTTGTTTTGAAAAAGCCGTAGCAAGATCAAATAATTCTTGCATTGAATCCACCCTAATTACACCGGATTGTGCAAAAAGTGCATCGTACACTTCATCGGCACCCATTAATGCGCCAGTATGGGACATAGCCGCTCGCGCCCCTTCAGGAGTTCTTCCAGCTTTGAGAACAACAATAGGCTTTTTGTACTGTAGAGTTGTTTTTCTTGTTGTTTCCATAAAGCGCCTTCCATCATGAATATCCTCTAGATACATGATGATCACACGTGTTTCTGGATCTTGACAGAGAAGATCTAATACGTCATTCTCGTCGACATCTATCTTGTTACCCATACTTATTACCTTTGAGAATCCTATTCCTTGGGCCATGGCATCTTCGACTGTAGCAGCACAGATAGCTCCACTTTGTGATACTAGTGCAATTCCGCCATATTTTGGGGTGATCTTTAGAAACGTGGCATTCATCATGTTGTTTTTAGATAAACTCATAATTCCAAGACAATTCGGTCCGATTACTCTTGTTCCATATTTTTTGCATATTGCTGCCACCTCTTTTTCAAGCATTGCTCCCTGTTCGTCAACCTCTTTAAAACCAGCTGAAACTATGATGGCACCTTTAATTTTTTTCATACCAACTTCCTCCATCACCTTTGGAACTATCTTATTGGGAGTTGCGACTACTGCTAGGTCGATATCATCTGGCACATCAAGGACACTTTTGTACGCTTTGATACCAAAAACAAATTCATTTGATGGAGTTACTGGATAAATTTTTCCTCCATAACCACTCTTTATATTGGAGAAAATTGCTTTTCCTATACCAGATTTTTCTGATGCCCCTATGATGGCAATGGACTTTGGTGAAAGAAAGACACTATTAGATGCATCATTCGATGCCATATAAAAAATAACATCTCGGTAACATAGTTATAAATGCATATGATAGAAGGCGGCAAAAAAGATGCAAGTTATTGGTAGATGAAGATGGATTGTTCCAAATATTAAGTGAACAAACTGAAATCTGATTGAGATCGATGTATTTTGCTTTTGTATAATTTTCCGATAAAAGCTCGAGGATGTTAATAAGACTTGACGTTATCAATAATCCATTTGCATAGTAACATATCCATCAAAAATATCGCATCTCACTTATAACATAATTATAGTACTCGCTATACTCACAGCATCAACAATCAAGATCGACAAGAACGGTGGAAAAAACCTTGACCAAATATTTCTAATTATTATCCACGAATGTGATAGTATATGTATCTACTGTTATTGCAATAAGGGCTCAATAGCTAGTTTCCATAATCTTATTCTCATAAAACTAACTTTATACCGCATATCATATCAGAATTGTAACATGAAAAGCATTGCCTCATGCGTTTTCATGAATCGGAAAAGAAATGTCAATTAATACAGATGAATTTCGACAATTCTTTTTGTAGTTTTACGTACATAATTTGGCGACTGGTTAGCATAGTTAAGCAGCTTATTAACTTCTCCAATTGGTTTGCTTAACTTGCGTCATGCACGAGCTTGAAAGTAGTTTTAGTTGTTGGGGGAGTTCAAAAGGGACTATATTCTATTTCGTTGTACACTTAATGGCTCTGATATACCAAACATTTATGAATTTGGAATATAATACATCGTGTAAATGAATAAAGGTGAAAGTAATAGCAGAGGGAAGGTTTTTGCGTTGACAATCCTAAGTATATCAATTTCGGTTGCTTTGATGAATACTCCCATGAGTGTCATTTACTCTGGTATTGTCTATGGATCCGGTGACAACTGGTACGTTGGACAAGGGGTGAAGCCAAACATGTATGTGACTTACAAGATCCAAAGTCATGATACAAATCAAGGTCAGCCTTTCACCATGACCATATACTTTAAGGAATTTAATGATGCAGGACGTTATTGGATAGCTCCTGTATATGTTAACGATCAGGGAGCGATAATAAACGGAACTTTTCATTTGAGTGATCTAGATTTAACAGCCTTAGGCAGCTCTCAGATACCACCTGCCATGTCATC